>NZ_SCOH01000004.1 GCF_005503445.1 Chitinivorax sp. B
TCAAGGCCATTGCCCATCAGGGCAAGTTCCTGCTGCAAAGCCAGCATGACGATACCGAAGTCAACGCCGCCAAGAACGTCCGCCTCACCGCCACCGATGGCAAGTTGATCGGCCTGGCCCCGGAGATCGTGCTGATCGCCAATGATGGCTCCTTCATCAAAATCGGCAACGGCATCACGCTCGGGACACAAGGCACCATCGAGCAGAAGGCCGTCAGCTTCCCGCATAGTGGGCCAGCGACCATGGCCGCTGAACTGCCTACGTTTGACAAGGGCCAGACGGATCAAAAGTTCATCCTCCAGTATCAGGCGTTCTCTGAAGCAGCAGAAGCCGCTGCCAATACGGCCTACCGTATCCAGCTGTCGGATGGCAGCGTGGTGGAGGGCAAGAGCGACGAACAGGGACATACCGAGTTGCTACAACGTGATGTCATGCGAATCGCCAAGATTGAACTGTTCAGGGATAAGGAATAGGCCATGGGGCAAGCCAAATACGCCAGCGCAAAAGCGGCACGGTCGATCGGTCGTGATCAAGCACTGACGCAGACCAGCAGAGAGCGCAATAAAACCGTCAATGTGCAAGGCGACATGCCGGGCAACATCATCGTCATTCACGGCGTGAACGATGTCGGTACCGGTTATGGTTCAGTGGAAGGCGGCTTGTGTGAAGGCTTGCGTGAGCGGCTGGGCCGCAACGACATTCTGCCTTGCCAGTATCGCGAGCCGACGGAAGCAGAACGACAAGGTTACTGGCCTGACCCGGATGCCGTATTTTTCAAGCGCGATGACAAACAGATCGGCAAAACACCGGTTATCCCCTTCTACTGGGGATTTCGGGAGATCAAGGATTTAAGCCGACTGAAGTACGGCCAGTTCGTAGATCGTTTTGGCAACCGGCTGGACAAAGACTACTCCAAAGGCGGCGGCCCGTTCGCCAATGCCACCAGTTCCCTGCCCGATATGTGGAATCGCGGTAAATGGGCGGTATGGGGGGCATTGGATGCAGCGGCCGACGATCCACTCCGCCCCGTGCTCAATGCACCAGGCCGGTTGTATATGGTGTTGGCGGCCAAACGCCTAGCTGCACTGGTCGATATGATCCGCGACTATGACACCAATGAGACGGTCACCATCGTGGCGCATAGCCAGGGCTGCATGGTCAGCCTGCTGGCCCAGGCCTTTCTGCTGGAACAGGGCCTACGCCCAGCTGATGTACTGATTTTGACCCACCCACCCTATAGCCTGGAAGAAGGGCGTCCCGTGACCGCCCCCTTGGATCGCGGATCCGCGGGTGAGGATGATCAGATGCGGGGTAACGATAAAGGCAAACGTTACGACTATCTCAAAGGTGGCCAGACTTTTGAAGCCCGCCTGCAGACATTGGTCAACATCGTGCAGGGGGTATGTCAGCATAAACATGCCACGCCGGCATTTCAGTCTATCAAGGGGAAAGACTACCATGGCATGGTCGGCGGTAAATGGCAGCCGACAGCCAATAAAGAACGCGACAACCGGGGTAAAGTCTATCTGTACTTTTGTCCGGAAGACATGACCGTTGCCCTGGAAAACGTGCAGGGCATTGGCTGGCAAGGGGTGCCGACCCGAAAAGGTGGGACCGCCATTACACTGGAAAAAACGGTGCTCCCGCCCGGGGTGACCACCCAGCAATACCAAAGCAAGACCATCTGGCGTGAGCCCTTGAAAGAACTGGGCATGGGGTTTTTCCAGCGGGTATTTACCGCCAAAAAGCGACCTGACCCCAAAAACGGGCAGCCCCCCTTGATCGGTCAGGATCAAGCTCATGACTTCACGATGTGGTTAAAAGGTGAAAACTTTTTTAGCCATGTTGCCACTGGCTGGGCCGGCACATCGAAAATGGATGTGAGCCGGTCCGAACCTGATGAATTGCGCTTTGAAGACCCACAACGAGTGGGCGTGCGCACCATCAATGGCGAGCCGTTGAATAAACCGGTGACAGCAGTGATGTACGAAGGGGCGTATACCGCCAAAGGCGGGCCAGTCGGGGCCAAGGAAAGGGTTGACATGCTCGACCCGGCCATCGCCATCAGCACTGATCGCGGATTCAGCGATTGCTGGCGGTTGGTGCATGACCCCGATCAGGATTCCTTCCTGGGCAGGCTGGGCAATTTGAAGTTGGATAAAGACAAGGCGATAGACAGCCCCCATCCCCCCACCTGGAAACACCAAGTGGTACCAACACCCGATAAGCGCCTCGAAATCGAGAAAACACTCAACCACGGCAAGGAAACCATTGACCAGGTCAAGGTGGTTGATGTCTACGCCTGCTTCACAGACAGCTTCAATCCGTCGCCTACCGGGCAATTGCTGGTCAAGCACAAGGAAAGCCCCAGGCAGGCGCAGCTCCGTTGGCAGAACAGCTACTCGGAGCGATCCTTCCATGGTGCCATCTTTGGTAGCTGGCAGAATCACCGACAGGTCACCGCCTACGATGTGGCGATCGGCCAAGGCAAAGCCAGTAGTGACCCGGAATTCGCAGCCTATCTGTGCGCAGTAGCTGATTGGCGGTTGCAGCAAGACGAGAAATCTAAGCGTCCCGGCATTTTGAAATGGACGAAGTTTTTGACAAAATTCGCCAAATGGTGGGCGGTAGAAGACCCCACACGCAAAGCGTTGATTGAAGACAATGCCAAATACTATTCCAGTGGACAACTGCCTCCCTTGCCCCTGTTGCCTGAAGGGCTACCCAAGCAGGTGATCTGCCAATCGCTGGATATGGCGGGTAAAGTGGCCAATGAATATTCGCATCCGCCACGCATTGGCCCAGCCGGAGCGACAAAGGGGGCCGCATGAAGCGAATGGATACCTGGCTGATGGGCGGGTTGACGGTGATGCTGGTGCTGATCGCCATCCTGTTGGTCAATGAAGCAATACAGTTCAACGAAGCAGACGGCTGGGAGCCGATGATGAACAATCGACTATTATGGGGCGCGGTGGGTCTGGCGCTGATGTTGGGTAGCGTGGCGGCTTGGCGCTGGCGCACTCCCGCACAAAAGGCGGCGGAGACGCCCACTGCTGTCACAGCCCAGGCCCAGCAACGCGACTATGTGCTGGAGATCATCGGCCTGGGTGTCACGTTGGACAAATACCGCCAGAGCGCCTTATGGGAAACCCTGGCCAAGGGCAATGCCTATGTCACCATTCGGGAGCAGAACCCCGAGAAATACCCATGGACAGATTTGGATAAGATTGGTGTTGGAGGCGGTCGTCAGGGTGACTCCCTGGAAAACGGTGCCAAGCGCCTGCCAATGAACTGGGTTGCACCACTCTTCAATACCGGGCCACTGATACGCAATCCCGCCCATATGGAAACCCCCGATTTGCCCGAAACAGGGTTTGGCTCAAGTGTTGAATCATCCGGTATGGCGTGGACCTTGTTTGCCACCGGGCCACGACGTTGGGCAGACCGACCGGATCGGATATTGGATGAAGTGTTCGCCTTCTTTGATACCAACCCGGATGTACCCTACATCGTGCTTACCACCCAGGACGATGCAGATGAGCAAGACAATGCCGCCCCACCCGGCACCCCACCACTATTGCGCGATGGCCACTATGTCACCGCGGTGCCAGATGCGTCTGCACTATTTGTGCTGGCCCGTCGCGAGCGGGTGGATCGATTGCGGCCTTTTGTGTTTGAAGAAAAGGACTATGCCTTTCAAGATGGCGATCATGACCACCCGGGCCCGGCCCGCAAGTTGTTTCTGGACTATATCCAGTTACAACAGAGTGTGCCGCATCCGAGAAAAAAACGAACCGACGGCGGGGATACCTTTTCACAGCGCAACCCCACCATCGAAGAATGGCTACCGTTTGCCGCCAAATTCGCCAAGCGGCCCGATCTACGGGAAAGTGTGGTGTCAGCCCTCAACCCGCTGGATACCCCGCGCATCCCCAGCAACTGGCAGCCCACCCCGTGGTTTCCCATTCCGTGGAATACCTTTCAGTTACAGACCTTCGACGCTCTGCCCACACTGGGCTACCTGCACCGCCCCACCTGGGTCAAGCTGACGGATGCCGAGGGTAAGCCGTTGACACGGCGTGATGACCGTGTCAAAGCCATGCTTGACGGCTGGCAACAGGCCTTGACCACCCTGCCGGAAGCCGAGCGCAAAACCGGCCCGGCACGGGTGATTGTCGGCACAGGTGATAAAACCGACCAGTTGTTGATGCTGCACGGCATGCTCAACCAGTACCACAGCCAGGGCGGCCCGGCTTACGATCCAGCCAAGGCCAACCAGTTCATCGACACCGACAAACGCCTGGGCAATACCGGTGCCGCAACGTGGTTCATGCAGATGGCGATCGGCACCATGGGTAGCTATCTGGAGGGTGGCCCGAGTGCAGCGATCAATCTGCGTGACGAGAATGAGGCGAGCATCATGATGATCACACCGCCATCGGAAGCCAAGCGCAAGCAACAGGGAACCGCGGTATGGGCGCACAAAGGCACCCCCATGATCGATCCCGCGAATTACCAGCAGCCATAGGCATGAGTTGCACAAAACTTTCTTTGCTGGGCAACACTTTCTGGGAATTTATTACTTCCGATGAATAATGCTGATCGTAATCAAGAAAATCGCTGGGATCGGTATTTTTTGAACTGCACTGCTGTAACCATTCTTTTGGGATTATTGACTTATTGGTTTATCACTGACGGGCCAAGCTGGCATTGTTCAATTGGTTGTGCTCCTGTCGTGATGATGGCAATCATGCCAGTGTTCTTTTCTGGGTTGGCGACGATTTTGTGTGCGTGGTGTGTCGTGCTATCAAAAGGCAGGCACCGTCTTGTAGCCGTACTGGTTGCTATACCGTCTACAGCTGGTTGCATCATACTTCTGGTAGAAATGAGCGGTTGGTTTACCGCATGGTGAGAATGAGCGTGTTATCAGTGGAAGGATCGTGAGAAAAGTCATCCGTCTCGGCGACCCGCACCATACCATCGATGGCATCCTGGTGGCGTATGAAGGCCACCAAACCAGTTGTGGGGCGGCGTTGTTGGCCACCGCGCCCAACATGGGAAAAGGTTGATGAGCAAACTCAATACCAGTGTGACAACATAGTACATGGCTCGATGGGTTCGATCTGCAACATCACGCGGTTCACACAAGATGGGCAAAACCGTTTGGACGACGCCACGGTTGCGTCAGGTGGGCATCGCTACTGGTAGCGGTCGTCAAGCACACGATAACGCACATTGCCGGCTCGACCTCACACTTTGTACAATTTCACCAGGGCGGAGAGATGCGCTTTGCCTTTAACTAGCAGGGCCAACTGATCGCGCTACATCTCCACGGGGTCGCCAGCACGGTGAATGAACATGGCATGATGCGCCACCTCCTTGAAACCAATCATCACCCGACAAGTTACAGCCCTTAAGCGACCGTGTTACTCAGCAATGTACAACGCGGTCCCGGCGTTCTCCAGCTCTTGCACCAATCGATCAGATGGCCGCAGGTCGGTAAACAGCGCGGTCACTTGGCTGACATGTCCCATCCGGACCATGGCATTACGGCCAAATTTGCCGTGATCCGCCACCAGGAAAATCTGCCGCGCATGCTCGACGATTGCCTGAGCCACCCGCACTTCCCGGTAATCGAAGTCCAGTAAGGTACCATCCTCATCAATACCTGAAATCCCGATGACTGC
Organism: Chitinivorax sp. B; assembly: GCF_005503445.1. NCBI lineage: Bacteria > Pseudomonadati > Pseudomonadota > Betaproteobacteria > Chitinivorax > Chitinivorax sp. B. The sequence goes on from NZ_SCOH01000004.1 coordinate 5,688, forward strand.
ATAATCCACCTTGAACTGACGCACAAAGTCGATCGTCGCTTCACCAATGATGCCCCCATCACGTGGCCGCACCACACCGCCCGCGATGATCACTTCAAAATCCTGACGATTGCCAAATATCGATGCCACATTCAGGTTATTCGTAATGACACGCAGCGACTTATGATCCAGCAATGCACGCGCCACCGTTTCCACCGTGGTACCAATGTTCATGATCAGGCTGGCATTATCAGGAATTTGCTCGGCCACCAACTTGGCGATTCGCTCTTTTTCGGATTGATTCCAAACTTTTCGCATTGCGTATTCTTCGTTCTGCACGCTGGAGCCATTTCCCGCTCCACCATGATAACGCTTGAGCACACCTGATTCAGCCAACATATTGATATCACGACGAATGGTCTGTGGCGTGACATCCAGTTCCTTGGCCAGCACCTCGATCGACATATACCCATTTTGCCTGACCAGCTGAACAATTCGTTCATGGCGTGGTTGTCGCATGAATCCTCCGGACATTGAGTTTTTACCATTTCCAAATCAGTCGCATGACAAGCTGCAATCTGTCAGCATTCCGCTGAAGCGCCAACATATATAAGGATTGGCAACTCATTTGGAAATGGCACTACTCTGATTCTACCGGCAGATGGCCGGTATTCAAGCAAATGAGCACACTACACCAATCAGATTGTGCCAAAATACCCTTCAAATATGTTCGTTAATGAAAACGGAGGAGAGTATGTCAGTCTTTTTACTTGCCATTGACCAAGGCACTACCAGCACCCGAGCCATTGTCTTCGACCGCCATGGCGTGGAGCAGTCCAGGTCGCAAGCGGAGCTGACACAATACTTTCCAGCAGAAGGTTGGGTAGAACACGATCCGGAAGAAATCTGGCGCCATACCCTGACTGTCTGCCGTGAGGCACTGGGCAAAAACGGCGCCGGCGCAGATAACATTGCCGCCATCGGCATTACCAATCAGCGTGAGACCACCGTGGTATGGGATCGAGCCACTGGCAAACCGGTACACCATGCCATCGTCTGGCAAGATCGTCGTACTGCGGCCTTCTGCCAACAGCTTTATAGCCCGGAACGCGAGAAGATGCTGGCTCATAAGACAGGATTGGTGCTTGACCCGTATTTCTCTGCGACAAAAATCCGCTGGATTCTCGATAACATACCAGGTCTTCGCAAACGTGCAGAACAAGGTGAGCTGGCGTTCGGCACCATCGACAGCTTTCTGCTATGGCGTCTGACGGGCGGCCGTGTCCATGCCACCGATGCAACCAATGCTGCCCGTACCATGCTGTTCAATATCCGAACCCAGCAATGGGATGAGGAACTACTCACGCTATTTGGCATCCCTCCCTCCATGTTGCCGGAAGTCAAAGATAGTGCTGCTGACTTCGGACACACCGACGAAGCCTTGTTTGGTGTTCGCATCCCCATTCGCGGTATTGCAGGTGATCAGCAAGCGGCCACCGTCGGCCAAGCCTGCTTTGCCCCTGGCATGATCAAAAGTACTTATGGCACCGGCTGCTTCATGGTGATGAATACTGGTGAACAGTTCGTGGAATCCAAGAATCGCTTGTTGACTACTGTGGCCTATCGCCTGAACGGTAAAGCGACTTATGCCATGGAAGGCAGTATTTTTATTGCCGGTGCGGCAGTACAGTGGCTACGTGATGCCCTGAAACTGATCAGCAATGCAGGTGAAACGGAAGCATTGGCCAGACAGGTGGCAACAACCGGCGGGGTTTATCTGGTGCCGGCCTTTACTGGTTTGGGCGCACCTTATTGGGACCCGCTGGCACGAGGCTCCATAGTAGGTCTGACACGAGACTCCGGCATTGCTCATATCGTACGGGCTGCACTGGAATCTGTGTGTTACCAAACCCGTGATTTGCTGGAAGCCATGCGAGCCGATGGGGCCAGCCTGCCACAAGCCTTGCGCGTGGATGGCGGCATGGTGGGCAACAATTTAGTCATGCAGTTCTTGAGTGATATGTTGACAGTGCCGGTGGAACGACCACGTGTCACAGAAACCACCGCACTAGGCGCAGCGTATTTGGCCGGGTTGGGGATTGGCATATACCAGTCGCTGGATGAATTGTCCGCATTATGGCAACTGGAATGCGCCTTCCGCCCCGAAATGGACGAACAGCGCCGTGAGGCGCTGTATCGTGGTTGGCAGGACGCCGTCTCGCGCACCCGCAGCCGCTCCTGAAAGGGGACGAACAGTTGCGGGTGGCACCTGCCTCAAGCTCCTGCATAGTGATCAACAGTGGGGGGAGCCATAGCTTCACCCCTCTGTAGAACATGCATAACTTGATAGCAGGTTTTCGGCAATCACACCGTTGGCGCTGGCGACACTGTGGTCGGCGTTGTGGCTGCTGCACGTACCGGCAAGTACTCGACGTTAGTCGACTGCGGTGTGGCACGAGCATGTTCAGCACCAATTGGGCGATCTGGCATGGTAGCCAAACGGTTCAGGTCACGCCCCAGCATTGAAGCCTGTTCACCACTGTGTGTCATGGTCTGCAGGACCTGGAAAGCCCAAGCGGGCAGTTGTGGATGCAGGCGATAATGTTTCCACACGCGGTCACGGCGAACGCTTACTACGCGTGCATCACGTAGCTTGGCGAGGTGCCGCGATGCCTTGGGTTGCGAGCAGTCAATGGCATAGCACAGCTCTGCTACACTTAATTCATCCTCTGCCATCAACAGAGCGAGCATACGGCGGCGCGTGGTGTCGGCCAATACATCGAAGACATCGTCGGCGTTGATCATGATTTCGTCTCCCGGGGTAACCGCCCCAATCGGTAAGCTATTTAGCTTCAAATCAGTGAGAACCCCGATGGGCTCGGGGCCGTTCATTTGCTTCTCCATGGTTAGCATTCAACCCTTTGTTGCGCATTGGCACAATCCGACAAAGGTCTGAAACTGGCTCCGACATATGGTTGAGCGTAGTCATCCAAAGGTCGGAAAAATCCATATGAAAATTTTCGCTTACGAATTGAGAAAATCGATTGATAAAACAAAAAACGTCAATAAAATCATATGTAAATTAGCAACTACAGACAGTCACCATCGCATGCCAACGTGCTATTTAAAGCAGACTTCTGACCCTATTGGTCAAAGAGTAAATTCAACAAAATCAAGCACGATTCCAAACAAACATTTCAACAAAGCCGATTTTTCGGTCATCGCGCCAAGATACACGGCATCTTTCCCCTGCAAATGACCTGCCATTTCCAGTGGTCTATCCACCATTCAGCCATTTGGCGGACCGAATCAACCAGTTCCGTGCATTGCAAACAGGGTATGGCCCATTCTCAATCCCCGCATTAACACAACCTTGGCACCACTCAGACAACGGGTTACCCCCTTCTCGGCTTAATTGCGACAAGATGCGCGGCATCGTATGATTAAGCAGTACAAGTGACACAATTGCTTGTACTGAGTCGCCGATCAATCGCCATGTAATTGATCAGCCAATGCCCAAAAACACAATTTTTGTGGAACCCATCGCATGTATTTCCTGGTACCCGCCGCAATATTGCGGTGACGCACGGTTTGCCCGTTGCGTCATCTGCCTTGTTATCCAATCGAATTCAGTCAGGTGAAGTAACCGCGCAAATCGGCACAGTATGGCGATGGCCCCTTGAGGAGCCGACATGTCCGTATTTACACACATTGATTTTGATCAGCATGAGCAAGTCGTTTACGCATACGATGCCCAAACCGGCCTGAAAGCCATCATTGCCATTCACAACACCCAGCTTGGTCCTGCCATGGGCGGATGCCGCATGTGGGCGTATGCCAATGAAAACGATGCACTGACTGATGCATTACGCCTGGCTCGTGGCATGACCTATAAGAATGCCGTTGCTCAACTACCAATTGGCGGTGGCAAAGCCGTTGTGATTGGCAATGCCAAAACAGACAAGACCCCTGAACTGTTTCAAGCCTTGGGTGAAGCCATTCAACACCTGGGCGGACGCTACATTACGGCTGAAGATGTCGGCACTTCGCCCGCGGACATGCGGGAGGTGAATAAAACTACCCGTTTTGTACTGGGCACTTCGCAAGAGACAGGCGACCCCTCGCCGTTTACCGCGCTGGGTTGCTTTGTTGGCGCCCAGGCAGCAATCAAGCACCGCCTGAACCGTACGGACTTCGATGGCTTGACTGTAGCACTGCAAGGCCTGGGACATGTCGGCTGGCACTACGCAAAATATCTGCGCGAGGCGGGTGCCAAACTGGTGGTGACCGATATCGACAACATGATTCTGGAGCGTGCCAAACATGAACTGAATGCAGAAATCGTGACACCCGACGCCATCTATGATGTCGATGCCGATATCTATGCCCCATGCGCCCTGGGTGCCACTGTGAATGAGTCCACGCTGGCACGCTTGAAGTGCAAAATCATTGCAGGTGCCGCTAACAATCAGCTAAAGCATGCAGTGTTAGGTGAAGCAGTGCGTAACAAGGGCATCCTGTATGCACCAGATTTCGTGATCAACGCTGGCGGCATTATCAAGGTATGCTACGACTACCTCGGCAAATCACTGCCCGAAATCGATACTCATGTCCGCAAGATCCATCACACCTTGCTGGAAGTGTTTGAACGTGCCGACAGTGAAGACCTGCCAACCAGCGTGATCGCCGATCAACTGGCAGAAGCTCGCTTCAAGCAGGAGCACGCCTGCCTGGCTTAAGCAAATCACCGGGGCTGAGTTCATTCAGCTCCGGTCAATCTACTGGATCCCACCACCCTCCGATTCTTAAATCGCGCCAGTCATTTGGCATGATTGCACATCGACACCCACCCCACTCCTGACTACGATTACGCAAGTATTCAAGTAAATGGAGCTCCCATGACCTTTGACCCCGGACTGTTCTTGCTGGGCTTGGCCCCGTTGTTCGTATTGACTGTCGTGCTGGAGGCTTGGTACTGGCGCGGCAAACGGGCCATGTACACAATACGGGACACGCTCTCCAACGCCACCCTGGCGTTGATGCATCAGGCTGCAGATACTCTGTTTCTGTGGGCATTCGTCAGAACTGTCTACCAATGGTGTTACGACCATGGCGCACAATGGATCAACTTACCCTCCATGTGGGGGGTGCTGGTACTGTTCCTGTTGCAGGATTTTCTCTATTACTGGTTCCACCGCGCCAGTCATCGTATCCGGTGGATGTGGTCATCGCATGTAGTTCATCACTCATCAGAACGGATGAATTTTTCTACCGCTTTCCGGCAAAGTTTGACTTACCCATTGTCCGGCATGTGGCTCTTCTGGGTACCTCTAGCTCTGATCGGCTTTCCGCCGGATTGGGTGATTCTGGCTGTAGGCCTGTCTCTGGCCTATCAGTTCTTTGTCCATACCCAGGCAGTAGACCGCCTGGGCTGGATGGAGCAACTGTTCAACACACCATCGCATCATCGTGTACACCATGGTCGCAACTCGCAATATATTGATAAGAATTACGCTGGCGTTCTGATCATCTGGGACAAACTGTTTGGCACTTTTGTCGATGAACAGGAAGCTCCTGACTATGGCATCGTCCGCCCTATTCACAGCCACAATCCGCTACTGCTGACCTTTCACGAATGGCGAGATATGTTCTGTGATGCTTGGACACATCGTGATCTTCGCTATCTATGGAAACCACCAGAATGGGGTGAGCAACAATTGCATCCCGCACGACAGGAGGAATGTAAGCTGATCAACCGGCAAGCCACGCCACACTAGCCCAGAAGATCTCACCGCATTTCCCTGAAAAGCCGAGGTTGACGAGGTCAGGGACGGCAACTAGACTTGCGCCCATGAAAACCGAACTCAACGAGCTCGAAGCAAAGATCCACCAGCTCGCGAGCCTCTGCCAACATCTACGTCAAGAAAACAACGAATTGCGTCAGGCGCTTGAAATGTCGCAAGAGGAAAATCGTCGACTGAATGACAAAGTCGACGGTGCCAAGATGCGAATCGAGCAACTGTTGCAATCCATGCCGGAAACCCCTGCGGAATGAAAAATCTCGACATCACCATCATGGGGCGGGATTTCCGTATTGCCTGCCCTGAACAGGAAGAAACATCGTTGATGATGGCCGTCGAATTGCTCGATGACCGCATTGAACAGATCAAGAGTGCTGGTAAAGTAGTCGGTGCCGACCGGATCGCCATTATGGCAGCACTCAATATCACCCATGAAATGCTCAATCTGAAAATGGCTAACAGTGATGTAGGCATGGCTGAGTTCCGACAACGGATTCAGCACATGCAGGAAATCATTGATCAAGCCATGCTGGAACAGAACCGCCTGTTCTAATCGTAAAACAACCTTCGCTGGCGTTACCGCGCGAATTTTCTCGTGCCGTCAGCGCCAGCAGATTTCATCTACCCGCCAAGCCTTTACAGCACTCGCCCCAGATCATTTTTCATTGCTCCACAAAAAAATCCCAAAATGATGGTTTCAGGAATGCCGCGGACGATGATAGAATCAACTTCAGGTCCCCTGCGGTGTTCGTTCAAGGCCTAATATTCTTTGAACCAATATAGCAGAACTGGTTGCAATCCTTGATGCCCTGTTGTGCGCGTCGCTTCTGCGATGCACCTGATGGGTTCGGTGTGCAACCGCCTTGAACCTTACGGTTCAAGATGAAGGTCGTACGGCACAGGCGGGGGGCTTTTCCTGTCGACTTCACATGAATGATCATTCACCCTATTCAGGGTCCGTTCCTTCCGACAAATCCAAACTACGCCGCCAACTGAAACAGGCGCGCGCTCAGTTGCCTCTCATAACACGTCAACGCGCTGCCGATCAGCTTTTGCGCCAAGCATTGCACCATGGTTTGCTACAACGATTTCGACGGATTGGCTTCTATATACCAATGCCCACGGAAATCGACTTGATACCATTGATCAATCAGGCATTGTGGATGGGCTGTCAATGCTATTTGCCAGTCGTGCCACCAGCTCGCAGTCGCCATATGCGATTTACCCAAATCCATCAAAACCATGATTGGTATCTAAATCGTTTCCGTATCCTCGAAGTAGCCGCCCCCAACAGTGTCAGCGCCAAACAATTGGATTTGATTTTTGTCCCCCTCGTTGGCGTTGATAGTGAAGGTTTCCGTCTGGGGATGGGTGGTGGCTTCTATGACACAACCCTTGCCTTTCGCCGCCATCGTCATCATTGGCGTATGCCCATGCTGATCGGTGCTGCTTTCGAGTGCCAACGGGTTTCAGCGGTACCGCGCGAACCCTGGGACATGCCACTGGACGCACTCATCACAGAATCTGCATATATAGATTTCCAGAGAAAAATAGCAAGATAATTCAGAAACAGCCACTTGCTGAAAAACCGCTGCAATATTCGGCATTGATAATTAGTGCCTTGGTTATTCATGACATCAATCATCATGCGCACATTACTGCAATTGGCCAGCCTGCTAGCAACTTTGCTGTTCTCATCCCTGACAATGGGCGAGACTTCACCGATTCATATCGTACAGGTGCTGGATCTATCTGGTCCCAATGGCGATACGGGCAAAGATTACATGACCGGTGCCAAAGTCTATTTTGACTCAGTCAACGCTCGCGGTGGCGTTGATGGCCGCCGGATCAATCATGTCTTCCGCGATGATCAAGGCAATACCGCGCAGACAGTCAGTCTGACAACCAAACTATTGGAGGAATACCCAGCTACTGTCCTGTTTGGTTATATGGGAAATGAATCAGTCGCCGCTGTTCTGAAGGATACCCAAATCGCCCGAACTGGCTTGGTGCTGGTGGCCCCTTATACCGGCCTGGACTCAATGTCGGATAGCGCCCGTGTTTTCCATGTCCGCGCCAGTCTGGAAGATGAAACCAGAAAGATTGTGCGTATGACCCTCAGCACGGGACTGGAAAAGCTGGCCGTATTTTATGGAACCGATAGCCTAGGGCGCGCGGGCCTGAAAGCAGTGGAAACAGAACTGGCAAAAGAAAAACGCACCATATTGGCCAAATCACCCTACCTTGGTGGCGGGATTGCTCAAGCCGTGCGGGACATTTCCAATCACCATCCACAAGCCGTCATCCTTGCTGCCCCAACTATTGCCAGCGCCAATTTCATTCGTGAATACCGCCATATCAGCCCTGGTACACAATTTTTTGTCCTGTCTTCCATCAATCATCAAACGTTGCAGGAATTTCTCGGCTCACCTCAAGCCGCGCAAGGCATTGCCGTTACCACCTTGACGCCATCTCCCTCCAATCTGACCACCGGTATCGCACGTGAACATGCCAAGGCCATGAAGACCTACCGAGACGAAGTACCTTCCTACGCCTCGCTGGAAGGCTTCATTGCAGCCAAATTTCTGGTCGAAGCATTACGCAAGGCAGGTACGCCAGAACCACAGCAAACAGCCAAAGCGCTAGCCAATACACGACGTCTTGATTTAGGTGGTTATCTGATCGACTTCAGCAGCGATGGGAAACGTGGCTCTCGCTATGTGGATCTGGCTGTCTTCAGCGGCGCAGGCGTACTAACCAATTGACCATTTCCTTGTCGGCAGGGAGTCTCCAGCACATCGACTGAATCAACCAATGGAGCAACCACGTCATCACAGCTTACCCCGCATTCCCAGTCTGATCTGTACCTTGCGCCCTGCTTGGCTTTACGGCAAAGTCATTGCCTGAACTCTTTCTCTGCCGAGCCCGACGTGATACGACTTGCCACCTTGTTGACTTGCCTGGTTGCCAACACCAGCGATGCGGCAGACCAGCCGCTTTGGGAGGCAGGGCTAGGTGCTGCCGCCATCAGCCTGCCAGACTACCGCGGTGCGGATGAGCAACGGGGCTATCTACTACCCATTCCATATTTTGTATACCGTGGCGATCGTCTCAAGATTGATCGGACCGCTGTGCGAGGTGTGGTGTTTGAAGGCCAACGACTGACTCTGGAATTGAGCGGCAACGGCACACCACCAGTCAACAGCAAAGACAATACCGCACGCAAAGACATGCCTGATTTACACCCGACCATTGAGTTAGGCACAGTCATGAAGCTGCGGCTGTCAGACGATACCTGGCTAGGCGCCACACCCACATTGGTATTACCAATACGTGCAGCCTACACTATTCAACGTCACCCTCGATCTATTGGAACCTTGGCAGGCATCAAGCTAAATCTGGACTGGGCAGCTCGAGCCGCCACATTGGGCTGGAACACTGCCTTGCAGTTTGGTCCCGGTGTATCCAGTCAGCGTTACCAACACTATTTTTACGGTGTGGACAATACCAATGCCACAGCAGACCGACCCACCTACCGCCCCAAAGGTGGTTATGACGGCTTACAACTGACTTGGTCTGCGTCACGGCGTTTGGGCCAGACTTGGGTAGGTGCATTTGTCAGGGCAGACAATATGGCTGGCACGGCATTTGATGACAGCCCATTATTACGTCGCCGTACCACCGTCAGTGCCGGTTTAGGTGTCGCATGGGTATTGGGCCAGTCCAGCATCCGCGTGCCAACCGAAGATTGATCAACCACCGTCAGGAGACCGACCCCATGCGCTATTGGTTGATGAAAAGCGAACCCGATGACTGTTCCATTGATGATCTGGCCCAACTGCCAGAGCAGAGCGTAGCCTGGTATGGTGTGCGCAACTATCAAGCACGTAATTTCATGAGAGATCAAATGGCAGTCGGTGATCTCGCACTGTTCTATCACTCCAGCTGTGCCGAACCAGGTGTTGCTGGCATTGTACGCATCAGCAAAAAAGCCTATCCCGACGAGACGCAGTTTGATACTTCATCTCGCTTCTATGACCCCAAAGCAAGTCGTGACAACCCTCGCTGGCTGAATGTGGACGTACAACTGGTCCGCAAGACCCGCTTGATGCCATTGTCAGAAATGCGCAGTTATCCGGAACTGGAAACAATGATTGTCCTGCAAAAAGGCAACCGGCTTTCAATCACTCCAGTTGATCCAAAACATTGGCAATTCATTGAAGCACGGCTTGTGTAAACATTGGTGTGCATACAGCCTGTCTTCGTCGTCCAGCTGATTTTCAATGACGACACGCATTACCTCTCACCTGCTCACAAAGGCGTTAAATGGAATTCATTTTGACATACCTAGGTATCGGTATTGGTGCGGGTTTTCTCGCCGGATTATTAGGCGTTGGCGGCGGCTTGATCATTGTTCCACTCCTGGTTTTCTGTTTTGAACGGCAAGGCTTTCACGATCCCTTACATATTGCATTAGGTACATCACTAGCCAGTATCCTTTTTACGTCACTTTCCAGTATTCGTGCCCATCACGGCCGCCATGCGGTCAATTGGGGCATCGTCAAACAGATCACACCCGGAGTCCTGTTTGGTACTTTCGTTGGCGCCTGGGTTGCCGGCTCACTCCCCACCAGGCCACTAATGTGGTTTTTTATCGTATTCATTTTCTATGTAGCCTCACAAATGCTGCTCAACATCAAACCCAAGCCGAGCCGTGAGCTCCCTGCCATGACAGGCATGACGGCAGCCGGGCTGACAATTGGAGGAATATCCAGTCTGGTCGGTATTGGTGGTGGGTCACTGTCAGTGCCATTCATGAGCTGGTGTAACGTGAAGATTCATGAAGCCATCGGAACCTCTGCAGCCATCGGGCTTCCGATTGCGTTGGCCGGCGCTGCAGGCTACATCAGCAGTGGCTGGACAATTGCCGGACTGCCAAAGGGTAGCCTGGGGTATGTTTATTTGCCTGCTTTGGCTGGCATTGTGATCACCAGCATGATGATGGCTGGGCAAGGTGCCAAACTGGCCCACAAGTTACCTGTAGCGCACTTGAAGAAAGCGTTTGCCTGCCTGCTACTGACAGTAGGCGGCAAAATGTTGATCGGCATGTTTTAGCACACAACGACATCGAGACATCTCATTATGCGAACCCAACTCTATCCCGCTATCCTCCCGTTCAATCAAGGCATGCTGCCACTGGACGATACGCACACCATGTACTTCGAAGAATCCGGCAACCCACAGGGTATGCCAGTAGTATTTCTACATGGTGGCCCTGGTGCCGGCGCCAGCGCCAAGCATCGGCAGTTCTTCGATCCTGCGTTCTACCGTATCGTGATTTTTGACCAGCGTGGTGCTGGCCGCTCTACCCCATTGGGCGAGCTCAAAAACAACACCACGCCCCATCTGATTACCGATATCGAAACGCTTCGATCCCACTTGGGCATCGATAAATGGCTGGTATTTGGCGGGTCTTGGGGTTCTACGTTGTCACTGGCTTATGCTGAATTCCACCCTGAACGGGTACTGGGGCTGGTACTACGCGGAATCTTCCTATGTCGAGACAGTGAGATCGACTGGTTCATGCGAGGTGTCGGTAATATTTTCCCGGATCAATGGCAAACCTTTGCCGAATTCCTTCCAGAAGCAGAACGCAGTGATCTACTGAATAATTATTACCATCGGCTGACTGACCCGAATCCAGCGGTGCACATGCCTGCAGCACGTGTCTGGAGCCACTATGAAGGGGCCTGCTCGACCTTGCTGCCAGACGATAGTCTGCTCACAGGACACTTCGATGACGATACCGTCGCATTGGGCTTGGCGCGCATTGAAGCCCATTACTTCATCAACAAGATTTTCCTGCCGAACAATAGTTTGCTCAACAATATTAGTCAGATCCGGCATATCCCTGCCGTGATTGTTCAAGGACGCTATGACATTGTCTGCCCAACAGTCAGCGCATGGGATCTGCATTGTGTCTGGCCCGAAGCAGAATATATTGTAGTGCCGGATGCCGGCCATGCAGCTTGGGAGCCAGGTATCTGCAGCGAGTTGGTCAAAGCTTGCGAGCGCTTCAAGGAACGATTGGCTTGACGCGATCGATCCGTTGGGCCAAGGCAGATGACTGGCCTGCCATTTCGTTGTTCCGTTACGAGAGCAGCATGGTGCACTATGCCACCATGCCGCAGAACTTTGGACACCAGCCGCCAAAGCCAATGGATGAAAACAGCGTAATGGGCTGGATAGCCCGCCATTCACTGGAAGTTTTACTCGCTTGCGATGATGGCGTGCCAGTTGGTTTCTGTGTCATGGAAATTCGCCACCCACCCCATGACCAATCCCATTTCACGGCCTATGGCCTAATTCTGGATGTATTTGTCTCGACAATGTACCGCCGTCACGGTATTGCCCGACAGTTGATAATTGCCATGCGCGATCATTTACGTGCACAGCAAGTACACGAGCTGATACTGGATGTTTACGAGTACAACACCCCAGCCAAACAACTTTACATCAATCTGGGTTTTCAAACGGAAAAGACCACCATGGCCTGGAAATTCTGACCGACCAGTACCTCAACCATAAGGAGTACACGCATGTTGAAAGCTTTTGGGATGTCCCTTTCCGGTAACTGTTACAAGGTGAAACTGGCACTGACCCAGCTGGAACTACCTTTTGAATGGCACGAGGTCGACCTGCGTCACGGTGAGCACAAGCAACCAGCCTTTCTACGCATGAATCCTAATGGCCAGATTCCGGTACTGCAGATTGATGAACAGACCTTTCTGCCGGAATCCAATGCGATCCTGTATTACTTGGCCCATGGCACAGATTTGATGCCACAAGGCAAACTGGAACAAGCGCAAGTGATGCAATGGATGTTTTTTGAACAGTATTGCCACGAACCCAATATCGCAGTGGCACGGTTCATTGTGAAGCTCGCAGGCCGTCCAGCCAGCCGCGAGCAAGAACTACAAAAATGTATTGTGGGTGGTTACAAGGCGCTGGATGTAATGGAGCAGCATCTCGGTAAAAACGTGTTCTTTGTCAGCAATCGATACTCAATCGCAGACATTGCACTGTATGCCTATACTCATAAGGCGGAAGACGGCGGCATTTCTCTCGACAACTACCCTGCCATCCGCGCTTGGTTACAACGTGTAGCCAGCCAGGATCGCCATATTGCGATGTAATCGGAGATTGAATCATGAAGCCTGTTCTGCTGACCGCCTTGTGGATGCTTAGTCAAATTGCATTAGCCAATCCAACAAGCGAGTTCAATACCGCCAAACAGCGGATTGATAATGACTATAAAGCCGCCGTGAAGAGTTGCGGCGGCCAACCCAAAGCAGAGCAGGCTGCATGCAAGCGTGATGCCAAATCCACCATGCAAGCCAGCCTTGCCGACGCCCGCAAGCAGCGTGATGCCAATGCCAAATGTCGAGAGTGCGGAACCATTGCCGCAATTAATGAATATGAGGTCAAAGGTGAAGGCTCTGCCCTAGGGGCTGTAGCAGGTGGTGTTGCTGGTGCGCTACTGGGCAAACAGGTTGGCAAGGGTGATGGCAATAAGGTGGCAACGGTTGCCGGTGCAGCTGGTGGTGCTTACGCTGGTTATAAACTTGAAGAACATATGAAGACGCAAAAAGCTTATGAATATGAGGTGAAATTGACAAATGGAAAGACCCAGACCATTCGTCCGGACCCCGCGCATGAACAGCCAAAGTTCCAGATAGGTGATAAGGTCAAACTAAGTGGACAGGAGCTTCAGGCCAGGTAATCTCAACTAAATGTGCTGTGGGCCAAGTGACTGGGTATTGTAGCTTGGCATGACGTTAGCCTAATACCCACAGGCTGGTCGAATCTGTATGAATCCGGTACGCAATTATCTTAAGCTCGTGCCACTGGGTTGCTTTTTGTCCATGCTGACAACCCACGCCACATCGATTTATACCAACCGCGATTTCAGTGCCATTGATCTCCATGCGTTACGAGCCCCCGACTCAGCCAGCGATACACCGGAAACCCTGGTGCGCTATCTGATTGGCCCTGCCAAAGACGATGTTGACAAAGCCCGAAGTATCTTCCGCTGGCTCGCCAACAATATCGAATATGACACTGATGGTTTTTTCTCCGGTCACTATGGTGACTTGAAGCCTGCTTCGGTCCTGAAACGTCGGAAGGCAGTCTGCACAGGCTACACCGACCTGTTTGCAATATTGGCCAAACAGGCCGGACTGAATGTAGTTACGGTAAGAGGTTATGTGAAAGACGTCGCCCATAGCGATGGCGAACCATTTACCGACACGAATCACGACTGGATTGCCATTGAACTTAATGGGCACTGGCATCTGATTGAACCGACCTGGGGGGCCGGTGGTGTAGATGACACAGGGCGCTTCAAGAAGCAATTCTCACCACAATATTTTCTGGCACAGCCAGATGATCTGGCCGACACACATTTTGCCGAGGACTCACGCTGGCGAGCCACTACCCACTCGTCCCTGGGCGCATTTCTGCAGCGTATCCGTCCCTTCCCATCATATTATCAATATCAATTGAGCGACCCAAGCGAGATGAGTTATCGGGTTCACATCCCGTGCAGTGGCTGGCGCCTGACCTTACACGCCCCTGACGATGTCTACTTGACCAGCTCGCTGGAACAAGGCAATCGAAACTTTGAACAACAAACATTTATTCAACGTTTGTCTGGGCGACACCATATTTTAGTCAGTGCACCACAACCAGGCGAATATCTGTTACGCGTCTTCGCCAAACGCAAGAGCGAACCTGGTCATGTGTTTGCACAGGCCCTACGTTATCGATTGATATTCGAACAGGGGAGCAGTTTTCAATTTCCAGTGCATTTCGTCACACTACGCGAACATGCAGGGACATTACTGGCTCCCTTGCGCAGCACTCTAAAATTGGGATCAACTGTATTATTTGCCGTTGGCTTACCTGAAGCCAAAAGCGTCATGGTAAGCAATGGCAGCAATCCATGGACCGAACTTAAGCAAGAAGCATTTGGAGTATATGAAGGCCCAGTCGAAATCAAAGGTAGTACGGTCGTACTCGCCAAATTTGATGAACACTCCAATGACTATTTAAATCTTGTGAGCTACGCAGTAGTAAGCGACCCGAACCCCGTAGGCTTTATGACATGTCAGCCGGGGATGGAGTGATGAGACAGTCGGTCATATGCTGCCAATGCTTCATCCACCGAAATATCCGCCACCTGCTTCGACGCAGGCTGTACAAGCTCAAACGGCACACCCCATGGATGCCATACATGCGCATCTGATTGGCCGAAGAAGCACACCATGGGCTTACCCAATCCTGCAGCAACGTGCATTGCCCCGCCATCTGAACAGACCATGGTGTCCACAACCGATAGACTGGCGATCAGTTCCTGCAAATGTTGTGTCGGGCAGGGCAATATAGGTAATGACTGCAACGCAGCAATAATGCTCGCCGCTTTTCGATCGTCACCTGGGTGATGCGGATTGTGTTCATCCCCGGGAGACCAGAACAACATGAAGCCACAGCCGGTCTGCTGGTGCAAACGCCTTGCCAATGCCACAAAATGCTCAGTCGGCCACCGCTGGCTCGGCTTCCGCGCACTGATGTGCAGGCCTACCATTTTCGTTTCTGGCCGGTACCAGCTCGTAGACTTCAATAGCCGGACAACCTTTTCCACTTCAACAGGATCAGGTGCCAGTACCAACCCTGGTGGCGATCCTTCAATCTTTAAAGGCGCAACCAACGGTGCCATAACCTGCACACAATGCATCGGCACAGTCGGTACGGTTTGCGGCAAATCAATGCCATTCACAGGTTTGCCATCTGGCGTGAAACCAATGATATGACGTGGTAACAGACGTCGTGCCATCCCGGCCGCACGTCCAATATAACCATTACCCGCCAGAATGATGTAGTCATACCGGCAAATCAGCAACTCAATATATAGTCTGAAGCGACGCCACATGTTGGCCCATGCCGACTGCCCAGTTGTCAGGTGTTTGCCTTTGGTATAGGCATAAACGTGATCCAGATGCGGGTTATGGGAAAGTACAGCAACATTGTAGCTATTGACCAAGGCATCGATTCGCGCATTGGGATAATGTTGGCGCAAACTGGCAATCATCGGTGTCGTACACACCAGATCACCGATATTATCTCGACGAATGATCAGAATCTTGATCTGTTCAGGCAAAGCGGCGTGGGTCATGCAACGTGTTGTCTCATCAAAGCAAACGCAGACTGCGTCTGACAAAAGCATCAAATCAATATCGAAATGGAATGACCGAGTAACGCCATCACACAGAAAAACAGGCCTCCGCGACTTGCTCCGTCAACGATAAGCATCAAAACCGGGAGCGGATGAAGCACATTAGGTCAAGCTATTGGCGGTGCTGGTGGCCCGCTGTCGATAAAAGAGTGATACAGCCACTCCAGCCAACAGCCAAAATGCCCAACCGACATCACGGTGGAAGAAGTCATCTGTCTGTACTTTAAGTAAGGCACCACATAGTGACATCGCCAATACTACTCGCCAGCCAGTCATCTCCGGATCGGACTTGCGGAACAGACCGCTGAGCGCCACCACAATCAACGTGGCCCAAACCAGCATGCCCGGCAGCCCCAACTGAACATATTTGTTCAGGAACACATTATGGGCATGGGTATACAACTCTGTCCCAGGCTGATTGGATAGTTCTGGATACAGCCGCTTGAATGTGGTGATCCCATATCCTGCACCATGCCACCATGGTGTTTTCGGGTTTTCCAACGTATGCGTCCAAATCATCCAGCGCGGATCACGCTGTAAGGAACTTTGCACCATTTGTGGTGAGACCGATGCATTCGGCCCGATCTCTTGCGCTGTGCGTTGCCAAAGCTGAACATACATCAAGCTGATTACTACCGTCAGGGCGGCCACAAACATTGCAGCTACCGACCATCGCCGCCGCGTACTCAAATCGGGTAGTACCATCAGTGCTGCCAGCGTCAATTGCGATGCAATCACGATAAATGCCATACGATTACCGGTCACGACCAACGCAAATGTGCTGCCCATCAATAGCAAAATGGATAAATTCCGTTCCACACCTTTTCTGACCAATGACATCATCAGAAAAGGCATGGATATGATCAGGTAACTGGATAATTTACCGACACCAACTAGATAACCCCCTGTCATCTCTGGCATATCACCAGTTGCAAGATAGGCCCTGATCAAATAAAAACCCAGATCAGCCAACATAATACCCGCCATCAACATCATGGTCCGACGCAATAACGGCAACGCCTCTCGTTGGCCCAACCAATTGACACCAATCAGAAAACCAAGCAAACCATGTAATAACTCGGATTTGATATCGCCCAAACTCTCTGGTCGGTCAACAGCCCAAATCAATGACAGGAACGCTACCGTTAAATAAGCCAACCAGTATTTTTTCAATGGAAAACGAAGCCGCCAACGTAATCTGACAACCGCATAACCTGTCAACATCAACAACAGGGTGGCCAACACGTTTCGCAATGCTGTGGTATGCGCCAATGGCAGAATCAACGTCAATAGTGCCGCAATAGTCAATCCCATACCCTGCCACGGCTTATCACCGAACGGCCTGAGCCAACTCATGCAACCGCCAAACGACGATGCTGGCGCCACGCATCAACGGTATTGACCAGCTGTGTCGCACGATGAGCATAAGTATGTGCATCTTGCACACGCTGGTAAGCAGCTTTGGCAAGCTGCCTAGCCTCATCGAAATGCGTCAGATAGTACTGAATCTTGCTCACACAATCATCCATTGATTCGAATTCCACATAATCCGCACCTAAAGTAAAGCTATCACGGCTATGCGGTCTGCGATCGCTGAGCAAAAAACCACCGCAGGCTTGCACACCAAAACAGCGTTCAGGAAGTCCCCCTGGCTGATGGCCCGGATATTCACACGTCGCACCATATTGCAGATTGATTCGTGTCCGTTGAATCAGATCGATCTGCCCCATTAAGTCCAATCCCTTACCATCATTAAAGTAATGGGAAATGCCTAGCTTATCTAGGCGAGCAGCCAATTCATTGAAGAACTGAACTCGCAACCCTTGCCCCCGATGGTTGGCCGCGTCCAAACCACCAAAAAAGCTGACGTCATATTGATAGAAAGCAGGATCTGCCAACATTTCCCAAGTTCTTCCCGCCAAATTGTAGCGTGTGATATCCGTCGCATTGGGCATCAACAATTGCTGTTCGCCAAATCCCATCCCATCCGACAACGAATGACTCATATATATATCAAGCAACTTTAGCCGGGAAAGCAACCACAATCGCCATGCAGGGCGGCCTTTGTAACTTGGAGCATCGCGATTCCAAGCCAAAACAGGCACTCCCGCCGAATTCATTCGCTGCTTGAACGCCGCAATACGCCACGGCCGCTTCGGACATTCATAGAAATTGACCCAAGCCAATTCGGTACGTCGCAGTTGTGCTGACGTAGGGTGCCACACATCCTGAGCAATCTCGTAACCCGCCACCTCAAGCGCATCAATCAACGGATTGCGGCGTTGTTCATTGAACAGGATCAGATTACGCTTCTCCATTGCGTCCTTATGCTTGAGTACTGGCCGTAAAAACCTGTCGATAAACTTGCTCTATGCCAGCAACCATTTTGTCGGCATCGAAATCCTGTGCACGTTGTTGAGCGGCAGCAGCAAATTTCTGCATCCGCTCCGGCGCAGCCAGTAATTCGGCCAACGTCTCCGCCAGAGTCACAGCATCCCCCGCCGGCACTAAACAACCATCCTTGCCATTACGCAATACTTCCGCCATGCCCCCGACACGTGACGTCAGCACTGGTAACCCGGCCGCCATCCCTTCCAGCAAAGCGAGACCCAGGCCTTCCCACAAAGAAGGCATCACATAGAGGTCACCGGCCCGCAAAATGTCTCCCACATCCGTTCGCGTACCAAGAAAATGTACTTGCTGAGTCAAACCCATAATTCGCACTTGGTCTTCCAGACGTGACCGCCAACTCCCATCTCCAGCAAAAACAGCATGAACCGTCGGATCGGCCAATTCAGCCAGCGCCGTCAATAACACCGTGTGCCCTTTCTGCTCCACCAATCGACCAATCGTGACTAATACCTTTGCATCGACAGGCAAGCCAAGCCTTGACCGCGCTACATCACGCGTCAGTTGAGACTGACTACGCTTCAAATCAATCCCATTCATAATGGTCACCACACGCTGCGGACTGATGCGGTCATACCGAATGACATCCTCGCGAATCGCTTCGGATACCGTAATTATCCTGGCAGTACGCTTGCCCAAGTACCAATTGAGCATTTGCCGATGCCATTTTCGCTTGGCATAAGTATTGTGAATGGTGATTACCACCGGGATGCCCGTTCTATTGGCAGCAAAGCGCGCATAGAGGCTGGGGTGGTAAAGATGGCTATGCACCAGATCAATCCGGTGTTGTTGTATGACCTTGACCAAGGCGTCGACAATCGTGCCATCCCATCCACCACGTTGTAGCTTGTGTAATTCGATGACTGGGATACCCAGGGCCTCGACTTCTCCCCCTAATGCGCCTTTTTCCTGCAAGCAACATACGACGGATTGATACTCTTTACCAAGCCTTTGCAGAGTGGAAAGCAACACGTTCTCGGCCCCGCCCACTGGCAAGGTTGCGATCACATGCAGCACGCGTTTAGGCAAACTTGGCCTCCAGCAGTGCGCTGACATGTGGCATCACCGTATCCACGCTGATTTCCGCCATACTATGCTGCGCCGAGCATTCCACATCGGATGCTGGGTGTTCGATAACTACCAGCTTTGAATGTTCCCGAGGCGCCAGCCAACGCCCACGGTGCATGCAGTGATAAAGACTGATCATCGGGATACCCAAGGCACCCGCCAAATGGGTTGGACCCGTATCGACACCAATGTACAGATCCAGCAGGCTCATTACAGCCCCGCTTTCACGCAAACTGAGTTGCCCAGCCAATACGGTAACGCGATCTCTCAGCGCAGACCGCACTTGCGCCACCTTGTCGGCCGGCAATTCCCCACCCAGCAACACAAAATGGGCATTAGGGAACTGACCAAGTGTACGTTGGGCCGTTTCTACAAAATGGCTGATTGGCCAGTTTCGGTAAGGTTTGGTTGGAAAGCTTTCCACCACCATTCCCACCAATGGGTCCCGGTCATTGACACCCGCAGCCAACAATCTACCTTGTGCTACGCTGCGCTCCGCATCACTGACCTGATAAGACAGGTAACGACCGTCAGGCTCAACACCAATAATCTTGGCCAACGGCAGTTGTACATCAACAGCAGGTACTGAATCCAGCTCTGGGCGCCGAATGGCCCGATACAGCCGTCGATTGAGCTGCTCATCGGCTTGATGAAATGCCACAACGCGATCACTGACCCTAAGCGCATAACGTACAAGCGCTTCGTCGAAACCATGCACTATGGCCAAATCCCAACGTTTCCCCGGCAACCACCCTTGCCAAATCGCCGTTTTCTTGGTGATTGAGCCTACCTCACGCACAAATGGTAAGTGCTCCAACACTTCTACCCGCTTGGGATGACCAAGGCAGGTTAATTCGGCGTTCGGATAGCGGGTTGCCAGTGCACGAATCACCGGTGTTGCCAGCAAGGTATCACCGATACGGGTCACGTTGATGTGCAAAATGCGACGCGGTGGTAACAGTTGCTCACCCTTCGCTTGGCGAAAGACCCGCTCCATCTTTTCAACCATGATATCCAGGCTGAAACGACTCACCGCACGTTCACGACCCGCCTCGCCCATCCGTTCAGCCAATTCACGATCACCCAACAGACGGCGTATGGCAGCAGCCAGTGGATCAACTTGTTCAGGCTGAACGATCAGGCCAGTTTCACCATCTGACACGATTTCAGCAATTGAACCGACGGGAGTAGAAACCACTGGCAAGCCAACCAGCATCGCTTGCATGATGGATTGCGGCACACCTTCATTGGCGTAGCTAGGCAACACGAAGATATCCATGGCCTGTAGCCACGGCACCACGTTGTCCTGATTCCCCGCAAATTTCACTCGGTCTGTCAGGCCCAGCTCCTTGACCATTTCCCCCAGTTGTTCACGGCGTGGTCCATCGCCCACAATCAACAATTGCACATCGGATGGTAAGGTTTTGAGTGCCTGCAATAAGTAGTTGTGTCCCTTCCAGCTACGTAGTGTCGCCAGAATGCCCAATGTCGGCACATCCAACGACAATCCCAGCCGTTGTCGGGCTTGGTACTTGTCACCTGGGACAAAGCGCTGGGTATCAATCCCAGTCGGAATACTCTGAATGCGCTGGCCGGCATAGCCATTCTCCTGCATCAAGGTTTCCCGAAGCTTTTCACCTGTCGTCACAATAAAGCAGGTTGCGTCCTGATACAGCCAACGTGTCGAGGCCTTATTATTGATCGGTGCTGAAATATGGCGTGTTCGGACAATCGGTGCCGCATTACGTAACATTTTGCAAGCCAGCGCTGCCAACCATGAGTCGGTCGAACTATGTGTGTTGATAACATCAACGGGATTTTGTTTAAGCCAGTTACGCAATGCCAACAAACCTGGCAGACGCTTTCTACCGATTGGCAATGCATAAACCTCCAACCCACGTGCCTTACCTTCACGATAAATGTTGGCTTCTGGCGGGCAAACCAGAATAGTTCGGTGGCCACGTGCATTCATGCCGGCCATTTCGGTGAGAATACGAATTTCCTGCCCACCCCAGCCACAAGAAGCTTCGGTGTGCAAAATCGTCAAAGGTTTGTCCATCAATGTCTTTCTTTGATTATGTCAGTGGCGGCTACTTGCTTCACAGTGTGGTGCAATTGACCTATCGGTAGTCCATCTCGAACGGCAGACTCAAGGCTCACGAAACTGCATTTGGTATAGCAGCGCATAATGCCCTCCGAACTTCAGGAGCTCCGCATGGGTTCCCACTTCAATGATCTGTCCCTGATTCATCACCACGATACGATCCGCCTTTTCAACCGTCGACAGACGGTGTGCGATGACGATCGTGGTGCGATTTTGCATCAAACGCTCAAGCGCAGCTTGGACTTGACGCTCAGATTGCGTATCCAACGCTGAGGTCGCCTCATCCAGAATCAGAATTGGCGCATCCTTGAGCAGAGCACGGGCAATGGCCAAACGCTGACGTTGCCCACCAGATAAACGAGTACCCTTCTCACCGATCACCGTATCAAAGCCATTCGGCATCTGTTCTATGAAATCACGGGCGTATGCCATCTCGGCGGCCTTCAGGATCTTTTCTCGTGACACGTCTTCGCGGCCATAAGCAATATTGGCGGCCACAGTATCGTTGAACAGCACCACATCCTGTGATACCAGCGAGATATTGCTGCGCAAGCTCTTCAAGTCAATGTCGGCCATAGGCTGACTGTCCAACCAGATTTCACCTTCGGTAGCGTGATAAAACTTGGGTAACAAATTAACCAGCGTTGTCTTACCACTGCCTGACCCACCCACCACCGCCACAGTTTGACCAGGGCGGATGGTCAACGTGATGTTCGACAGTGCCGGGCGATCGCCTTCACGATAGGTAAAGCCGACATTTCTGAATTCGATCTGCCCCTTGGCACGCTGGATCACATGCTGACCCTGATCTGTTTCCGGTTCCGCATCAATCAACTCGAACACCGATTCGGCAGCAGCCAGACCGCGTTGCAATGCATCAGCAACGCCGGTGATTCGTTTGAGTGGTGCAAACAGCGCAGCCATCGCCCCCATGAAAGCGACGAAGCTACCTGCCGTAAAGCTCCCCCCCGCTGCGCGAGTGCTGGCAAAATAAATGATCACCGCCAGTGCCACTGCGATCATGAACTGGGTTATCCCCGTATTCGCAGACGATGCTGCGGTCTGCTTCACGCCAAAGCGACGCAATTTGTCTGCCAGCACCATGAAACGCGAACGCTCATATTGCTGTCCGCCAAAGATTTTGACGATGCGCTGGCCTTCGATGGCTTCTTGCAACACCTGTGTTACTTCACCCGTCACCTGTTGCTGGCCATGAGACAATCCCCGCAAACGCTTTGCAGTAATGCGAATGCTGATGGCCACCACAGGGATGATCAAGAAACAAACCAAGGTCAGCTGCCAGTCCGTAAACAACATCAGACCCAGCAGGCCAATGATCAAACTGCCATCACGAATGGTGACGGTCATGACATTGAAACCTGCCTGCGTCACATTGTTGACATCATTGGTGATACGCGTCATCAAGCGGCCTGAGCCTTGGTCGTCGAAATAGCGAACTGGCAAGTTCAACAGCCGATCGAACATTTCATAACGCAAGTCAGTTACGATTCGGGTGGAAAGCCAACTGGAACAATAGTCGTTGAGAAACGTGGCAACAGCACGCAACAGGTACAAACCGATGATGGTGGCCGGCAGCATATACAAATCGGTATTGCGTTTGGCGTGAACGAAATTTTCGTCCACCAGGGGTTTCATTAGAGACGTGAATGCCGCTTCAGTACCTGAAGCCACCAGCATGGCCACCAGTGAGATGGTAAAAATCTTCCAGTAAGGCTTTGCATAACCTAGCAGGCGGAAGTACAGTTCACGGCTGTTTTGTTTGGATATGGGATCGGACATGCCGTACCAACGGTCTGAATAATCGGCGGATTATACCGGAAGCAACTGGCACGGCCTATGTTTGCAGCCAGCGCTGATCCGGCTTGATTCAGCATGATGTATTGTGGAGAAGCTCCCGATACAGGGCGGTCATCTCGGCAGCCATTTTCTCTGGGGTCATGGTTTCGACAAGCTGGCGGGCTGAAGCCCCCATCTGGGCCGCCAACACTGGATTGGTCAATTGCCGAAGGGCATCCGCAAGACCTTCGATATCCAATGCATCACGCACAAATCCTTGCTTACCCTCCTCAATCAACTCTGCCGCACCACATTTACGGCTGGTGACAACAGGCAGACCACAGGCCATGGCCTCCAGTACCACATTCGGGAAAGGATCGTACAGGGTTGGCAACAGCAACGCGTCGGCCGCTGCATAATAAGGTTTGACATCGCGCTGGGCACCAACAAAATGACAGTGATCGGCAATTTGTAACTGTTGCGCCAATGCCTGATAACACTTGGTATTTTTGTCGTGACCAACAATGACCAGTTGGGCATTGTCTTTTAGTGCCGCAAGTGCCTTTAGTGCAGGTGCAACCCCTTTGCGCTCAAAACCTGAACCGACATAGACAAATAATGGCGTACCCTCATCCACGCCAAGCTGTTGACGTACCACAGCACGATGCTGTCTGCGTAGACCCGGATTGAATTGCCGACAATCAATCCCGCTGTAGATGACCCGCAGCTTTTGTGGCGACAGATTGAAATCTCGCCGGATTTCATCCGCAACCATTTGCGAATTGCAAATCACAGCCTTGAGTCGTGGACTGGTAAACATCGCCGTTTCGGCGTGCAGTACATAATGATGATAGGGATTCAACCAGAGGCTCAACCGCCCCAATGGCGACAGTACCTGCCGCCGCTGGCGTAACCATTCGCGATGCACACCATCACCTGCCCGGTAGACATCACATGCGATCAACCGCTCATGTGATTGCACCAGGTCAAAGCCTTGTCCGTGTTGCGCCTTTGCCACAGCACGTGCAAATCCCCAATCTCGCCAGACATTACCCACATAGAAAGGATTGACACGAATCGCTGTCATGCCTTCCAATTTTTCCCACTTTCGTGTCAACAATGTCACTTTGGCACCGCTCACCGACAAGGCCGCAATAGCACGTGACACAAAACGTTCCGCACCACCAGCTGCATTGTATTTCTGACGGATCAAAGCAATGTGAGGGACAGTATTCATGTAGGCAAAATCAGGAATCAACTGAGAATCAACAAGATGCGTGGCAATATATTTGCGATTTCATCGCAAACAGGGCGTGAGCATATCACTTTTCTCTGATGTGCCCCAACATGGTGCCTTTAACGATCGGTCAGCCATTGCTGAGCGACCTTGGCTACCCGTTCCACTGGAATGGCCTCCAAACATTCACTCCGCTTACCACCGCCACAGCCATCCTTACCACATGGCCGACAGGGATGATCAGATGTCAGCACCTGTGCCGCCACTTGCCATGGCGCCCACTCGATATCGCCACTAGGCCCGAACAACGCCACTGTCGGGGTCTGCATCGCCGCAGCAATATGCATTGGCACTGAGTCCATTCCAATAAACAGGCGGGCCTGGGCAGTCAATGCTGCCAATTCCTTGAGATTGAGCTGTCCTACCAGATTCAGGACTGGCCGTTTCAACCGGCTTTCAATGTCAGCGACAAGCGCACGTTCTTTATCATCCGGCGCACCTGTCAACACAATGGTTTGCCCGGCAGCGGTCAACTGATCAATCAGCTCAGCCATGTGCTCGGCAGGCCAGCACTTGAACCACCACCGCGAAGCCGGATGAATCTGCACAAATGATTTTGGCGTCAGCCCTTGTTGTCTTAACCATCCACCCACTTTGTCCTCGGCCGCCAGTCCTGGTACCAATACCAAACGACGCTCATCCAGATCAGGATACAAACCGATACGACGCAATGCATCCAGATGAATCTCGACGGTATGGCGACGGTTTCCACCAATAATGGGGTAAAGATGGGTGAAACTCTGCTTCCAGAATGTCGGTTTGTTGGCTTGCCCTGCCACTGCCCAACGCACACCCAGCAAGCGTGCCAACCAGGCACCGCGACTGCTGTCGGTAAGATGAATCAGCAAATCATAATGTCGACTACGTAGCGCTTGAAATAGCTTCCACTCAGCAACAACACCAGCGCCTTTCCGTAACGTGACATACAACTGACTGAGTGCCGGATGATCAGCCAACATCGGGGCTGTATCGCTGTAAACCAATGCATCGATTTCAAGATGCGGATAATGTGCCTTGAGCACTGATAAAACAGGAGAAGTCAACAGTACATCACCGTGATGGCGTAACTTGACCACCAGTACACGGCGCACCTGTTCGAAAGGAATTGCGTCAGGAACCATTTGGGGAAATACGATCTGCCTTACATGGCATTAAGCTGGTCGAGCAGATAACGCATCTTGTCAGAATCTTCTGCCTTCAACATGCGATTGATGTGCTGCTGAATTTCAATCAGATCAGTGTTCAACACTTTTTGCTTCACATCCAGCAGATGTGCCGGATGCATCGAGAATTTGCGCAGTCCCAGGCCCAACAACAAGCGTGTCAGGTGATGATCGCCCGCCATTTCACCACAAACCGACACCGGCACACCCACCCGATCCGCCGCCTTGATGGTTTGATGGATCAAATGCAACACAGCCGGGTGGACCGGTTCATACAAATGCGCGACGGCATCGTCACCCCGATCAATGGCCAAAGTATATTGGATCAGGTCATTCGTACCGATCGAGATGAAATCCACGTACTTCAGGAAACTGGAAATCATCACAACGGCGGCAGGCGTCTCCACCATCGCACCAACACGAATGTTCCTGTTGAATGGAATACCTTCGTCAGTCAGGCTTTGTTTGGCCAATTCGATGTGCATCAGCGTCTGCGACAACTCGGTGATCGAGATCAGCATGGGCACCAGCAATTGCAGGTTACCATAGTGTGATGCCCGCAGCAGTGCACGCAGTTGAGTACGGAACATCTGTGGTTCGGCCAAACATAAGCGAATGCCGCACAAGCCCAGCGCCGGATTGATGCTTGCATCGTCCTTTTGCCATTTGGGTATCTTGTCAGCCCCTAAGTCGAGTGTACGAATTGTGGTGGGTAATGTACCCATTTCTTCCGCCACTGCCCGATAGGCTTCAAACTGCTCGTCCTCGCAAGGCATTTCATCGCGGCCCAGAAACAGGAACTCCGAACGGAACAGACCCACGCCAGTTGCACCATTGGCACGTACCTGATCAAGATCGGAAGGCAACTCGATGTTGGACAGCAACTCGACCGCCACCCCATCCTTGGTTGTCGGTACCTTACCCTTCAGGCCTTTCAGTCGTTTACGTTCTTGTATCCAAGATGTTTGCCGTTTCTTGTATTCGGCAAGGATCTTGTCATCAGGATCGACGATGACTACGCCTTGAATACCATCGACGATCAGCAGCTCACCTTCCTGAATCAGCTCATGGGCATGGTGCAACGCCAACACGGCCGGCATATCAAGACTACGCGCCACAATCGCAGTATGTGAAGTAGCGCCGCCAACGTCCGTGACAAAAGCAGCAAACTGGTGATCCTTGAACAACACCATGTCTGCCGGACTCAGCTCATGCGCGACCAGGATGCTATTCTTGGCGACAGGTACCAGCAGGCCATTGGAACCGGGCTGGCCAGCCAGTGCCTTGAAGATTCGCTCGGTAACCTGCATCACATCAGCACGACGCTCACGGAGATATTCTTCTTCAATCTCGTCAAACTGGGCAAGCAACATGTCCAATTGCTGCTTCAATGCCCATTCGGCATTACAGCGCTGCTCTTCGATCAACACACGCGGCTCACGTGACAATGTGTTGTCGTTAAGGATCATGATATGCAGGGACAAAAAGGAACCCAACTCAGCTGGCGCATTCTCCGGGATGCTGCCCCATAGCATCTCGAGTTCCTTACGGGTAGCACGAATGGCCTTGTCAAAACGGACTTGCTCGGCTGGCACCTGGTCAGCGGGAATTTCATAGTGAGCAACATCGATTTCTTCATGCGACATCAAATGCGCATGTCCAATCGCAATTCCTCCTACAACGCCGATGCCGTGCAGCGAGATCCCCATTCAGCCATTCGCTCCCATATCTGAATTATGCGTTACCCATCAGTTTAGGCGTTGCCAGCGCAAGTTTCACGGAAGCGAAACCCGCTTGCAGCCCAGAGGTGATTACTCACCCTCACCGAATTTATCATTGATCAAGGCCTCCAATGCTGCCAACGCATCTGCCTCGTCAGCCCCCTCCACCTCCAGCTGTATCACGCTACCGCGCCCTGCAGCCAACATCATCACGCCCATGATACTTTTGGCGTTGACCCGGCGGCCATTACGCGAGATGAACACATCGCTTTTGAATCGGGCTGCTGTTTGCGTCAGCTTGCTAGATGCGCGCGCATGCAAACCCAGCTTGTTGATGATTTCAATATCACGTTGCAGCATTGCATTCCCCTGGCAAGACGTATCGCACCCCTTCCAGACCACCCGTGATGGCCTTGCTGACGGTGATATCCAATGTCGCATTGCGATAAGTGATGGCCCGCACCAACATTGGAAGGCTGACACCAGCAATGGCTTCGATGCGGCCGGCTTCAATCAGCCGACAAGCAATATTGCTGGGCGTACCGCCGAAAATATCGGACATGATCAGGACCCCATCGCCCTCATCTAGTTCCCGCAGCATATTGCGCGCGCGCGCCAGTGCATCCGCCGGGTCATCCTGCTTGCTGATGGCCATAGCAGCCACGCCAGGCAAATCAGGCCCAAGAATGTGTTTGACGCACGAGATTAGGCTGCTGCCCAACTCGTCATGTGTTATCAGTAACAAACCAACCATTAGTTAATCCAGATCACAGCGTATTGAAATCCGCCTAGGCCAAACTGACGGTTCAACATGAAAACCATGTCTTTACAATTGGAAGACATGGCAGTTTCGCAGTCTTGGTCGACTGGCTCCACCCTGTATTCAGCCTTGGCGGGCGTGCTGCGCCAAGCTTAAGCGGCACCGCACAATTGACTGATTCTACGCGTTTGTGCACAACAGCAGAAGAGGTGCTCGTTTTATGGCAACTTGGCCACTTCAGGTTGTTCATCAGCCCATTTCAATCGTTTCAGCATGCTATCACTTGCATACACCTTACCCTTGGCGTCGATCATCAACACATCCGCTACCTGAAACTGGGTGATGAAATCACGTGCGCTGGCTGGCCCACCAATAAACAGTGGTTTGGTGACAATATCGGAGAGCAGGCCTGCCTGCGATCCGGCTTGTACCAGAACCGTGGCAGCCTGCATACCTTGAGCTGGATATCCGGTTCGTGGATCGATCAAATGGTGGTAGCGTTTGCCAAACAGTTCGAAATAACGTTGATAATCCCCCGACGTACCGATCGCTTCGCCATCCCGCAACTCAACTGTCGCAATGGGGCCATTCTGGCTCGGATGTTGAATCCCCACGACCCAGGCATCATCCCCTTTCTTACCAATCGCAATGACATTACCGCCAAGGTTCAGTAAAGCACTCTTGATGCCCATCTTTCGTAACATGGCCACCTCGCGATCAAGCGCCCAACCTTTGGCAATGCCACCCAGATCCAGTTGATTCGCACTGTTATGACTGGCGACTGATTGGTCGCCAATGGCCAGTGACTGCAAGCTGGGCTTGGTCGCGAGCAGGCGCTTGATCTCGGCGTCATCAGGTAATTTGGATTCGAACGTATCGGCATGAAAACCCCAGGCCTTGATCAAACCACCCATGGCCGGATTGAACAAACCATTCGACCAAGCCTCGAAACGACGAGCATCGCGCAATAGTTGCAACAAATCTGCCTCAGCCGGTTGGGGCTGCGCGCCACGGGCAAAAGCTTCGTTCAGTTGGGTAATCTCGGAAGGCTGCCATGCATGAAAACGCCGATGCAGTTTGTCCAAATCCGCCAATACGGCCGCAGCAGCTTGCTTTGCCTTGACTTCATCCTCATCCAGAATGGCAATTTCGACGCGGGTACCCAATACGAAACTTTCCTGCTTATATGGCTCTTTCGAACATGCTGCCAACAGCACCAGCGCCAATCCAGCCAGACAACGGCTGATAGTTGTCGCCCAGGAACTCATGCCACCGCCCTTTCCAAACCATCGATAAACATACTTGCCACATCAAAGCCCATTTGTTGTGTGATTTCCTGGAAGCAGGTAGGGCTGGTGACATTGACTTCAGTCAGGCAGTCACCAATTACATCCAGCCCTACCAGCAACAGGCCTTCTGTCTTCAAATGCGGCCCTAGTGCGCGGGCGATTTCCCAGTCCTTGTCAGACAGAGGTTGCGCCACACCACGACCACCAGCGGCCAGATTGCCGCGGGTCTCACCTTGTTTGGGGATGCGTGCCAAGCAATATGGGACTGCTTCACCATCAATCAACAGAATCCGCTTGTCACCACGAACAATTTCAGGGATGAAACGTTGCACCATCACGGTCCGCGTCCCTTGCTGCAGTTGGGTCTCCAAGATGCTGCCCAGATTCGGGTCCGACTGTGTCAGACGAAAGATGCCCATGCCCCCCATACCATCCAGTGGCTTGAGAATGATGTCACCATGCAGCGCAAGAAATGCCCGGATCTGATCTGGTTCACGCGTCACCAAGGTTGGTGTAATGAATTCAGGGAAACGGAGAATGGCCAGCTTCTCGTTGTAGTCGCGCAACGCACGCGGATTATTGAACACCCGGGCACCTTGCAACTGCGCCAGCTCCAGCAGGTGGGTGGTATAGAGGTACTCCGTATCAAATGGAGGGTCTTTACGCATCAGCACCGCATCAAAATCACTTAGCGGCCGCTCCAGAGTGGGCGCCAGACGATACCAATGCGTTTCGTCCCCAGTTAGATGCAGCTGACGGATCGTAGCCTGCACCTTGCCATCACATACAAACAATTCATGCTGCAACAGCACATGAATCTCATGACCACGGTCGGCTGCCTCTTTCATCATGGCAAAAGTCGAATCTTTGTAGATTTTCAGGCTGTCGAGTGGATCAAGCAGAATTGCAATCTTCATTATGGGCTTTCATGTCGATAAGCGACTAGCGGTAACGTACCTGCCTGCCACGCCAGTGATAACAGCAAACCACAGCGCCCGGCAGGCCATGCAGGTTTTTCGTATAGTGAGATTATTCATGGGTTCCACCGGCTCGCCAACCATTACGACAAAAACCATACGATGCTGACCTTCATTCCACCACCACCCGAGCATGAATCCGACCCGCGCACACAATACCCTGCGGTATTACTGAAAGCGGCATTGACTGCAGCCAGCATACCGTTCGATTATCGCCCGTCACCAGTACGCATGCCGCAAGGGCGAGCTTTGAACGAGCTGGAGCAAGGCGGAATGGTCAATATTGTCTGGTCAGCCACTTCGGTGGAACGTGAACAGCGCTTGCGGGCAGTACGCATCCCCATCTACCAAGGCCTGATTGGTTGGCGGGTTTGTCTTTTGCATTATGAACGGCAAGATATCCTGGCCAATGTGCAGGACGTTTCCAACCTGCGTAGATTGATTTTTGGCCAAGGTCATGACTGGCCGGATACAGGTATTCTGCGTGCCAACAATTTGACCGTGCAGGATCTACAACGTTATGAAAGCCTGTTCGAATGGTTGCGTGACAATCTGATCGACGTATTTCCGAGATCGGTGATCGAAGTACTGCCCGAGTTAGCCCGCCACCGTAACAAGGGAATCGAGCTGGATCGGCACATCGTGCTGCATTACCCATCTGCGTTTTACTATTTTTTCCACCTCGACGATACCGAACGCGCCCAAGCCGTTGAACGAGGATTGAACAAATTGATCGAAACTGGCGAGTATCGGCAATTGCTGAAGGACCATTTCAAACCCAACATTGATGAGCTGGCCGTTGGTCACCGTCGCATCATTGAACTCAAGAATCCGCTGCTCCCACCTGACACACCACTTACCAACCCCAATTATTGGTTTACGCCGGCCAGCATGACCTGAACAGTATGCAATCCAGCTCGTCACCTACTTGAGCGACAAGGTGATTCAATCACATTGCGTTCATCCAATATGTCTTGAACCAGATAATAAGTAATCAGGCGTACACAAATCATCAGGCTTCATCAGCACAATGCACCTGTCATGACAAGGAGGCCCCTGATGAAAACACGCTATTTGACAGGCTTGGTACTGGTTACTAGCTTAACCATCGCTATGGGTCATGCCAAAACGATCAATTTCTCCGGTTATACATGGGAGGTACGCAATGCCGCCACAGGCGGCCCCGGCCCCAATCGCTGGGATGAAAACAATGTCTGGGTAGATTCGCAGGGCCACCTGCATCTGAAAATATCTTATCGAAACGGCCAATGGCGTGCCGCCGAACTATTCCTACCACAACGTCTTGGGTTTGGTACCTATCAGTTCAAGCTGATCGGACGACCAGATCTGTTTGACGATAACGTGGTCCTGGGTCTGTTCAATTACACCCGGCCAGATGTAGGACCTGATGCCACCAACGAGATCGACATCGAATTTGCGCGCTGGGGCAGTGCAGCCAATCCGATGGGCAACTATACCGTCTATCCCGCTGTTGCCGGCTTGCGGCATTCCTCACGTACCTTCGATGTCCGCCTGAATGGCGATTACAGCACACATCGTTTCAATTGGACGTCACGTCAGGTGGCTTACCAGTCGTTACACGGCCACCAAGATGGAAACCTATATGAGATGAGCCGATGGTTATTCAACCCAATTGATTACAAGCGACTGGTACCACAAAAACCACTACCTGTTCACATGAACCTTTGGCTATTCCAAGGCAAACCGCCCAAGAATAGCAAGGAGGTTGAAATCATCGTGTCCGAGTTCAAATTCACTCCCACACCTCGTTGATCGGTAACCGGCCCAATCGGGCCGGCTCATCCGTTCAACCGATCAATTGGCCTTACTTACCCTGTGCGACATCCATGATCAATCGCGTTACCAGATACAGACGTGGTTCAATTGAGCTCACTAGGATATATTCCGCGTCGGCTGTATGGGCGCCATAACCCTGTAACCCCATACGTTCCAACACTGGTGCTTTGGTTTTGAGCGCGGCAAACGCCGCATCCGTACCACCGCCATGAGCTTCCAGGTCAATCACCAAATTCTTACCCAATTCCTGATAAATGGATTTGGCATGGCCTGCCAAATCCCGCGTGGCTTGCGACAACTCCAACGGAGGGCGACGACGCTCAAAATTCAACTCAACCTTGGCGTCAGGTAATAGCTGCTTTTTCACCCGTTCACGCAGTGTTTGTTCAACCTTGTCGTAGTCTTCCACCTTCAATACACGTACATCAGCCGAAGCTTTCGCCCCTGCAGGAATGACATTACGAGTCAGGCCTGCGTTAGCGATAGTCCAATTCACTTTCACCCCATTGGCCGGATCGGACAAATCTCGCATCTGCAATATCTGATGAGACAACTCATACAGTGCATTGACCCCCTGTTCCGGTGCTGCCCCCGCATGAGAAGCCTTACCTCGAACCACTAGATTGGCCGAGGCAATACCACTGGTTGCCAGCTCCAGCTTGTCGGACGCAGCGCGTGTGGCTTCAAACGAGAGTACGACATCATGTTCGGCCCCCAGCTTCGCAATCATGTTGCGCGATCCGGGCGAACTCAACTCCTCGTCAGCATTGATCAGTACCGTTAAGGTGCCATAATCCTGGAATCGCAACGAATTCAGGATTGAAATCGTGTGCATGATCACTGCAATACCTTGTTTATCATCCGAGATACCCAAGCCGTAAGCTTTGTCGCCGTCTATCCGGAATGGCTGTTGCGCTAATTGGCCAGGCTGATAAACGGTATCCATATGAGCAATCATCAGAATCTTCTTGCTGCCTTTACCTGTGAAGGTGGCCTTGACCATTTTGCCCAACTGATCCGGCGTGTCTTCCATCCGGTACACATCAGCATTGGCATCCAGCATGTCGACCGTGCCCCCCAATGCGGTCAGTTTGCTGGCAATATGCATGGCCAGTCTGTCCAAACCCTCCAGATCGCGACTGCCGGATTCGATTGAAACCAGGTCCTTCAAACTATCCAGCAATACTGACTTTTCCTTTCTGGCTAGCTCCAAAACCGGTTCTACAGCCGCACCCTGAGCCGTTGTGGCCCATAGCACACATGCCGAAATCAACAGATTCAGTTTGAATGGAAAATGCATGCAGTCCTCCCGAAACGATCAATGACGCTGCCACACGACAGCGGGATGAAGGCCGATGTACCGGCTGATTGTTCTGATATTTTTATCTGAGATACCAAGGTAGAGCAGATGCGGCCCAATACCGCTTGCTGCTCATCCCGTCTAAAGTGAACGACTGATTACTTGTATGCCACCCACACCTTGGCGCTGCTGGCCGATGTCAGCGATTGCCAGCTCTTGAGCAGGTTTGACCATTCCTCTTGTACCGTCAGCCAT
This sequence comes from Chitinivorax sp. B, assembly GCF_005503445.1. Taxonomy (NCBI): domain Bacteria; kingdom Pseudomonadati; phylum Pseudomonadota; class Betaproteobacteria; genus Chitinivorax; species Chitinivorax sp. B. Next base: position 39,720 of record NZ_SCOH01000004.1, read on the forward strand.
CGTTCATAGGTTCTTCACCGTCAAGATGACCTGTACTGCCCTTGTTATTCACGGTACCGCTTGATGCCGGAGGCATGCTACGGCAGCCCGTTCAGGCTCGCCAACTAGATTCGATCATTCAAAAATAAGCAGGAAGTCACAGCTATCCTCGTGCCCCTCCTCGATACCTTGTTCTCACTCAGCCAGACATCGGCTCGAATGTTTGCCCTGACTGGTCATATCCACCTATACCTAACTGGATGAGCATGCCAATGCCCCCTGAAACAACTATGCCTTTTTGCTGACATCCATAACGCAACCGGAGTGAGACCATGCCATTCTGTGTTTCCAAGCCAATTCAACGTTGGCTGTACATCTATCTGTTACTGGTCGGCAACGCGTTTGCCAATACCACTGTGACCTACCCTGCGCCAGAATCTGCCGATGACGTCCGTTTCCGGGATGTAATCGAACTACTGAAAACGGCGCTGGATAAAACTGCTGGTGAAATGGGTCCCGCTATATTGAAGCCTTCCGACAGTGGCATGACCGAAGCGCGGTATATGGAAGAACTGAAGGCAGGCCGCAGCATCAATGTGGCCTGGAGCTCAACCTCGGTAGACAAGGAAAAAGAGTTCATCCCGATTCGCATCTGCCTTCGCAAAGGCTTATTGGGCTACCGGCTATCGTTGATCTCAAAAAACAAACAAGCAGAAATCGACAAGGTGAAAACGCTTGATGACCTGAAAAAGCTGACATTGGGCCAAGGAATTGGCTGGGGAGACGTCAAACTGTATGAAGCCAACGGCATCAAAGTCACCACAGCAAAGTACGATGGCTTGTTCCCGATGGCAGCAGCTGGCCGGATTGATTTGTTCCCACGTGGTATCACCGAAGCGATTGACGAATATGAACAACGCAAAAAGGCCAACCCGGATCTGGTCATCGAAAAAGGGTTATTGATCCACTACCCATGGCCGTTCTATATCTTCGTCAACAAAAAAGATAAAGCCTTGGCTGATCGCATTGAAAAGGGCTTCCGTACCATGCTGAAAGATGGGTCCTATGATGTGATCTTCAAAAAGTACAACCAGACTGCCATCGATAAAGGCCAAGTGAAGGGCAGGCGGGTCATCGAAGTGGCCAATCCGATGCTACCGAAGGAAACACCATTGTCCGATGCCAGCCTATGGTTCGATCCAACCAAGTAATGCATCACGAGCGGTAATACATGCAAAGCTGCGCGGCCGCTGTCGGCCGCCACTTCGCGTCAGGAGCTCACCATGTGGTATCTGCGCTACACAAGACACTGGCATGTTGTTTGGCTAGCACTTTGCCTGCTGTTCCCTGTTCAATCCATCGCGATGTTGACGGTCATTTACCCCCAATCGGAATCAACCAGCGATCCACGCTTCGAAGATGTCCAGACACTGCTACGTACAGCACTGAATGCCACTACACCAGAATTCGGCCCCTATGAACTGCTGCCATCCAATCAACCTATGAACGAGGCACGCTACCTACGTGAACTGAAGATTGGTAAAACCGTCAATGTCGTCTGGAGCTCCACTTCCGTGCAAAAAGAGCGGGATTTTCTGCCGATCCGCATCCCATTACGGAAAAGCCTGATGGGCTATCGTATTGCCCTGATCAATCAGGATAAGCAGGATGACCTCAATCGTATCCAAACCGTTGAAGATCTGGCCAGTCTGACCATTGGCCAAGGGATGGGATGGGGTGATGTAGACCTTTACAATGCGAATGGCCTGAAAGTACTGACCACCCGCTATGACAGCTTGTTTGCCATGGTCAACATAGGACGGGTGGATATATTTCCACGTGGCATCAATGAAATATTCAAGGAGCAAGAAACGTTTGGCCCGCAATTTAGCAAGTTGGCTATCGAGAAGCATTTAGTGATCTATTACCCCTGGCCCTATTACTTCTTTGTTAACCGCAACAATCCGGAGCTGGCCAAACGACTGGAAACAGGCTTGCGCCAGATGATCTTGGACGGAACATTCGAACAAATCTTCCAGCGCTACCATAAACAGTCCATGGAACGAGCCAATATTCGCCAACGCCGCATCATCCGGCTGACCAATCCGTTCTTGCCGCCTGACACTCCGCTACAAGACAAAACCCTGTGGAACGACCCTGAAAGGTAAGCTGTATTATCAAATTGGTATTACATTCGGATATGGCAATCAACGGATTATAATTATTCAACTTGGTCATGCTGATTTGCAGACTGGCCTGCTCTGACTGGCTCAACGTAGAAAATGTAGCCCAGCAAATATTCATGTTGGCGCCAAATTGTCTATTAGTGACCGGCAAGGGCAACCAGCATTGCATTTATCAGCCGTACGGACCCACCCTGTACCCAATATCAGTCACGAAACACATCACAATAAATTACATTGGCATGTATTTTGCATTCCGGCCCGTCGATACATCTGGTATCGATGTAGGGAACTTTGGCCAGAGCCGCAAACCCAGGAGCAAGCCGCATGTCATCACAATGGATACCTGTAGCCACCGTGACGGTAAACCCGTCTCGTGCCTTACCCTGCTTCAGCTTACCCCCAATCGCATTGGGTTTGCTTCTGGCATTTGCCCCGGTTGCCGAAGCAGCCCCGCCCGTCATCGGCAACTGCCGCATCCTGCCGGCTGACCATATCTTCAATACACCGATTGATGCGCTTCCTAAGCACCCCAGCTCTGACACCTTCATTCGCACCATTCGCAGTACACCGCGCAACCTGCATCTGGACTTGGGAACGCAGATGGATCAGACCAAGGATGACTTCTATGGCATCCCTTGGCAGAACGTGCGTGGTAAAAGCCTAGTCTGGAAAAAACTGGGATTCGATGCCCCATGGGGCGGACAAGGCCGCACGGAAAGCGATTGCGCCGTCAAGACGGCCAGTGGCTATCTCAGCATCAGCCCCTGTACCGCTGCCAATGCAGCCAACCCAATCTTTCCGATTCCCGATCACCCCATTGTCGAAGGCGGTATTCCGACTTCTTCCAGCGATGAAGGTGATCACCATATCCTCGCCATTGATCAGGATAGTTGCGTACTTTGGGAGGCCTATCACGCCTTCCCACGCACCGATGGCGGGTGGAATGTCCATTCCACTGCCCGTTTTGACTTGAACTCCAATGTATTGCGGCCAGACGGTTGGACATCGGCCGATGCAGCCGGCTTTCCCATCCTGCCATTGTTGTTGCGAGCAGACGAAGCGAGCCGCGGTGAAATCAACCACGCACTCCGTTTCACCATTCAATCAAGCAAAATTCGCAACAGCCATGTCTGGCCAGCCCGGCATGACACCAGCAATGGTGGCGGATCACTGGACAAGCCGCCGATGGGCCAGTTATTCAGGCTCAAGGCCAGTTATGTGATTCCGGACAATTTCACCCCACAGGCCAAGGCCATTCTCAAGGCGCTGAAGAAATACGGCATGTACATTGCCGATGGCGGGTCGGATATGTATATCACCGGCGAACCCAGCAACCGTTGGCAATCCGCCACCATTTCGCAAGTGCAATCGGTACCGCACACGCAGTTCGAGGCCGTAGACATCACGCCCGTCACCAAGCGTCCGGGGTTCGATCCGAATTCTGGCTCGGCCCGCACCGGCACCCCACCAGTCGATACTTGTGCGCCATCCGGCCTGGATACCACGCAAAGTTACCAATTGCAGGCAAGGCATAGCGGCAAGGTAATGGATGTGGCCAATGGCAGCACCCTGGCCATTCAGAGCACTGCCAATGCCACGATTGCCAGCCAACACTGGCACTTTGAAAGTGCTGGCAACGGCTATTTCCGCATCGTGTCGGACAAGGATGGCAAGGTACTGGGTTCAACCGGCAGGCAGGCTATCGTCTTGACCAAAGCCAACAACAATAGCCAATTATGGTGCCCGCAAGCGACGGACAACGGCTACTACAACCTGGTCCAGCGCAATAGCAAAGCTGCGTTGGATGTAGAAGGCAGTGCCAAAACCGATGGTGCGCGTGTCATGGTGTGGCCGAAGCATAGCGGACACAATCAGCAATGGAAACCTCAGAAGCCGACGGGCGGCAGCGGCACCCCGGTTGCACAGCGCTGGGTCAACGGTTATTACGTGGGCTACCAGCGCGATTTGTACCCGGTTGATCGGATTGATTTCAAATCTCTCACCCACCTGACCATTGGTCGTATTGAGCCCAAAGCCGACGGCGGCTTGCTGACGACCTTTGATATTGACCCGGTCGAGGGACCTCGCTTTGCCAAAGACCTGGCAAAACGCACCAAAGCCGCAGGCAAGAAAGTCATTTTGATGATCGGCGGGGCTGGCACCCATGAACAGTGGGTATCAGCCGCAGACCCTAGCCGTTTAAACGGCTTTGTCACCAATCTGTTGAAAGCCATGGACGAATATGGCGCCGATGGACTCGATCTGGATTGGGAGCCGCTCGAAGTGGCCGACCAAGCCGCCTTCAAGGCACTGGCGCAAAAGTTGCGCAGCAGCCGGCCCGCCATGCTGCTGACGGTGCCCATCGGTTGGATCAGCCGCAACTTCCCTGATGAAGCCCGACCCTACTTTGCGGAAATCGCCCCGCTGTTCGATCAAATGAATATCATGAGCTATGACATGGCGTCAGGTTTCTGGGGATGGGATACCTGGCACTTTGCGGCGTTGTATGGCGATACACCCAACACGCCTAGTTCAATTGACGTCAGTATCAGCAATTACCTGCGGATTGGCGTACCCGCCAATAAATTGGGCGTTGGCATCGGGTTTTATGGATCATGCTGGCGTCGGGTCTACGAGCCGCATCAGAAGGTGCTGCCCGGCAAACCCGGTGAACTGCCGGTCAATGGCGACAGCGACAATGCAATGAGCTACACCAACATCATGGCGCACTATGCCAAATCGGCCACCCGCAAGTGGGATGCCACCGCCAGGATGAGCTATCTGACCTCACCCTCGCCTTTCGGGCCACAACAATGCAATTTTGTGTCCTTTGAAGACGAGCGTTCGATTGCCGAAAAGGGCGCCTATGCGAAAGCCAAGAAATTAGGTGGCACCATTATCTGGACCATCAATCAAGGCCATCAGCCAGGCAACCCGGCCGGTATGCGTGACCCGCTGTTGTCAGCGACACGCAAAGCGTTTTTGGAGTAATTCAGGACGCAACGTGCGGTTCGGTTGGGCTTGTCAACAGACAAACTGGTCGAACCGCTAGCCACAGTGCCCCTTGGGCCCAGCCAGTTTGGCTGGGCTTTTTTTTCAACAGTGTGCCACCAGCTGGACACGACACGCAGCAAGGCACCGCGCATCCGTGGTCATGCAGTCGCCAGCTCCAGCGGTGCCGTCTGTTCAATTTCGATACTCGCCGCCAATAAGGCAAGGCGAGCCACCACACCATAGGAATAGAAACGGTTCGGCGGACAGTCAGGATCGCCACTACAGTCGGGAATGGAGCACGGTGCCACAAACGACAGTGGTTCAAAGTGCATGCCAGGCGCATTCAGGTTTTCGTCCACACCACGGCCAGTATGTACGCGGTAGAACCCGCCCACCACGAAGCGGTCCACCATGTAAACCACAGGCTCGGCCACGGCATCGTTCACATTTTCGAAGGTATAGACCCCTTCCTGAACGATGACTTCGTGCACTTCCTGGCCTTCCTTGATCACGCTCATCTTGTTACGCTGCTTGCGGTTCAAGCCAATTACTTCATCCGGGCTCTTCACGCTCATCACGCCCATGCCATAGGTGCCGGCATTGGCTTTAATGATCACATAAGGCTTGTCGGTAATGCCATACTGCTTGTATTTCTCGCCAATACGATCCAGCAACAACTCTACCTTGGCAGCCAGACATTCCTCCCCTTTACGCTCCTGGAAGTCGATGCCATCACAGCGGTCGAAATACGGGTTGATCAACCATGGGTCAATATCCAGTAGCTTGGCAAAATCTGCAGCCACCTGATCGTAAGCTTCAAAGTGGTTGGTCTTCTTACGGGTTGCCCAGCCTGCATGCGGTGGCGGCAACAAATTCTGCTCAATGTCTTGCAGGATATCCGGCACCCCTGCAGACAAATCATTGTTCAACAATACGATGCACGGATTGAAGCCATCCACCTTGACCCGATTACCATCACGCCTCAACGGTTCCAGCAACAAGGAATCACCGGAAGGCAGCTCAATAGTGGTAGGTGCGGTTACTTCAGGCGAGATACTGCCCAGGCGTACATTCAGCCCGGCCATTTTCAGCACGGATTGCAGTGTTGCCACGTTCTGTAGATAGAAGGTATTGCGGGTGTGGTTCTCCGGAATCAGCAATAGGCTGCGTGCATCTGGACAGATCTTTTCCAACGCAGATTGAACTGCTTGCACACACAATGGATGAAACTCACGGTTCAAGTTGTTGAACCCCCCCGGGAACAGGTTCATATCCACAGGCGCCAGTTTGAAACCAGCATTGCGCAGATCAACCGAACCATAGAATGGTGGTGTGTGCTCTTGCCATTGAGTGCGGAACCAGTGCTCGATCTTGGGCATGGCTTTCAGAATGCGACTTTCCAGCTCAAGAATCGGGCCTTTTTGCGCAGTAATCAGGTACGGGACGGTCATGGAGCCTGTTCTCTCGTCAAAGGGCCAGCCGAAGCTCGGCAGGCCGGGGATGAATGAAGGGCGGGTATCCAATCAAAGTTGGGGACGCCCGGCCGGATTTCAAGATGGCCGCACCAAGCCCAGTGCCGCCATGCGCCGATACAAGGTATTCCGGCTGATACCCAGCCGACGGGCTACTGCAGATAAATTCCCCGGTGATGCAGCCAGTGCCGCTTGAATAGCTGCCACCTCCTGCTTTGCAAGACTGTCAGGCAAACCAGCCGGTGACTGCAGCAACGCCTGAATATGCTCTACCTGAATCAGGTGATCATCTTCATCCAATAATGCCAGTGCCGCCACTAACACATTACGCAACTGCCTGAGGTTACCCGGCCAGGATTGAGCTGTAATGATCGCCATTGCCTCGTGACTGACGTTGACAAGTTTCGCGACTTCTTTAGCCAACAGCCGTTTCACGATCTCGGGCATACCCTGTCGTGTACGCAATGCCGGCAGTGTCAGACTATAACCATTCAACCGGTAATACAGGTCTTCACGAAAACCACCACTTGCTACCAGTGCCGACAAGTTACGGTGGCTTGCAGTAATCAGACTGAAATTCAATGGGATGGTTTCCACACTACCCAATGGCGTCAGCAAGCGTTCCTGTAGCACTCTCAATAATCGAGCCTGCAACAACATGGACATGTCACCAATCTCATCCAGAAACAGAGTACCACCATGTGCTTGCCGTAACTTACCCACCGCACCTTTTGGGTTGGCGCCGGTGAAAGCGCCAGATACATAGCCAAACAGTTCGGCCTCAATCAATCCGTCAGGCAATGCAGCGCAGTTGACGGCCACAAACGGCCCATTCGCATGAGGCCCAGCAGCATGTAACGCACGAGCGACATACTCCTTGCCGGTACCTGTTTCACCTTGCAGCAATATCGGCAAGCCCCGCCTGAAGACCTTGACCACACGCGCCAATTGCTCAGCCAGTACCTTGTCACCCATTACCGCATCAAGCATGGCGGTAGTCGGCATCGGATGAGCAACAGCTGATTTGGTAACCGGCAAGACACTCAAACCATCACGCTGTGCATACACTTGCACACCGTTGCTCATCAACACCAGTTTGGATCTGACCAGGAACTGCAGACTATTCAAACCACCATCGAATACATCATCACAATAGGTCTGCCCAATATCTGCCCAATCCAATCCCAACTGAAATAAAGCTGCTCGATTGGCTGCCAACAACACCCCATCGCCCCCAAATACGGCGATACCTTCAGCTGGAGTGCCCAACATCTCATGCAAACCATGAAACCGCAAGGTAATAGCCCCAGCAACACCATGATCAAAAAGGCGATTTTCAATCTGTTGTGCGGCCAGACAAACCAATGCCATCCGATGAGCATGACGCAACCGCCGGTCACCAGAGATATCAAGAACACCCGCCAACCGACCTTGCGGATCAAAGATTGGGCTAGCAGTGCAGGTCAGAAAACCATTGCGCTCGAAATAGTGTTCAGCACCATTCACCAATACTGGCTTGCGCTCAGCAACAGCGGTTCCAATTGCATTGGTCCCCATCTGCAATTCCGACCAACTCGCACCCGGCGCCAACGCCACGCGCCGAGCCCGATCAAGAAAACCACCGTCACCACGTGCCGCCAACACCACACCCTCCGGATCGGCCAGTAGTACCAGCGAATCGGTATTGGCTACCTGAGCATACAAATGATCTAGTGCCGGCATAGCGAGGCGACATAAGGCGCCATGACGAGCTTGCAGGTGATTAAGTTGCTGCTGATCGATGCGATTCACCTGCAACGGCGCATCTGGCTGCAAACCTTGTTGCGCACAGCGTTGCCAGGACTGCTGGACCAGCATGGGTAAGGCATAGGGCATTTGCCCCTGAACAAAGAAGGCTGCCCGAGCGGCAGCCGTTGTAGCAAGATCCAACGACATAGACAGACCTCCTCCTGCGCAGGCTCAGCAAGACTGGTGCTGCCCGGCCATGCAACACCTGTGTCAATTTGGTACAGCTTTGCATGGCACACATTACCATGACATTGGCACAAAGCCTTGTGTGATGGCCAATACGACAAGGCGGTGCCAAGTGGCACAACCATTGCAATACAACCACTACCGTCATGGTGCAGACGGATTGAAACCACAGTGTTGCAGACAATCATCAAGGAGACAACATGCTTTACGCCCCCCCCAATCAAACCGGTGCCAAGGTCGATTTCAAGCCACGTTATTCCAACTTTATTGGTGGCGAATGGGTACCACCAGTTGAGCAACGCTACTTTGAAAACATTTCCCCCATCACAGGCAAAGCTTTCTGCGAAATTCCCCGTTCGTCAGATAAAGACATCAACCTGGCACTGGATGCAGCACATGCCGCCCAAGAAAAATGGGCCGCAACATCAGTCACAGATCGCGCCAACCTGCTGAACAAAATCGCCGATCGGATGGCAGCCAATCTAGAGCGCCTTGCTGTCGCCGAAAGCTGGGACAATGGCAAACCCATTCGTGAGACACTTGCCGCCGACATCCCTCTTGCCATCGACCACTTTCGTTACTTCGCCGCCTGCGTCCGCGCTCAAGAAGGATCGCTGGCCGAAATAGACGAACACACCGTTGCCTACCATTTCCACGAACCACTAGGTGTGGTCGGGCAGATCATTCCATGGAACTTCCCAATCCTGATGGCAGCCTGGAAGCTAGCGCCCGCCTTGGCAGCCGGCAATTGCGTCGTCCTCAAACCTGCAGAACAAACACCCGTCTCAATCCTGATCTGGGCTGAACTAGTGGGTGATCTGCTACCGCCAGGCGTGTTGAACATCGTCAACGGCTTCGGACTGGAGGCAGGCAAACCCCTGGCCAGCAGCAACCGCATCGCCAAAATCGCTTTCACTGGCGAAACCACTACAGGTCGTCTGATCATGCAATACGCCAGCCAGAACCTGATCCCTGTTACGTTGGAATTAGGCGGCAAATCACCCAACATCTTTTTCCCTGACGTAATGCGTGAAGATGACGACTTCGTCGATAAAGCTGTCGAAGGCCTAGTGATGTTTGCCTTGAATCAAGGGGAAGTCTGTACCTGCCCTTCCCGCGCCTTGATCCATGAATCGATTTACGACCGCTTCATGGAAAAAGTCCTCGCTCGTGTCTCTGCCATCAAGCAGGGCCACCCACTGAATACCGACACCATGATCGGGGCACAGGCTTCCAGCGAGCAATTGGACAAAATCCTCAGCTATATCGACATCGGCAAACAGGAAGGTGCACAAATCCTGGCAGGGGGTGGTCGCAAACAACTGGAAGGCGATCTGGCCGGTGGCTATTACGTGCAGCCCACCATCTTCAAGGGCCACAACCGTATGCGGATTTTTCAGGAAGAAATCTTCGGCCCGATTGTTTCGGTCACTACATTCAAAGATGAATACGAAGCACTGACCTTGGCCAACGACACGCTATATGGTCTGGGCGCAGGCGTGTGGTCGCGTGATATCAATACCGCCTACCGATTCGGTCGCCACATTAAAGCCGGTCGCGTTTGGACCAACTGCTACCACCTATACCCCGCACATGCTGCTTTCGGTGGCTATAAGCAAAGTGGTATCGGCCGCGAAACCCACCGCATGATGCTGGATCACTACCAGCAGACCAAGAACCTATTGGTAAGCTATTCACCCAAAGTGTTAGGTTTTTTCTAACAACGCCATTATGGCATTGCTTTAAATACACCGCGCTGTAGCATCTTGCACTACAGCGTGGTGTTTAGCGGAATCACGCCATCAATCAATTCTCCCATTCATCCAAAGGAGTCCAACATGCCAGACGTCCTTCAAGTGCTCGCCACATCTGCCGCCCTGGCACTTATTGATCAGCTGCGCCAACAACATGGAGACCTGATGTTCCACCAATCCGGTGGTTGCTGCGACGGCAGCGCACCCATGTGCTATCCAAGAAATGAATTTCAAATTGGCGACCAAGATATATTACTCGGCCACATTGGCGAACAACCGTTCTACATCAATGCATCTCAATACGAGTATTGGCAACATACCCAACTCATCATTGATATCGTACCCGGGCGAGGCGGTATGTTTTCATTGGAGGGACCGACTGGGCAACGGTTTTTAACACGATCCAGGTTATACAGCGAAGAAGAATGGCGCTGGCTGACCCATCAAAAACGAGTAGTACAAGCCCCCTAACCAACAATACCAACTGGCAACAAAAAAGAAATCTGTCAATTTCTCTCAAAACCAATCTAGTCGAGAATATCCACCACCAAACACAATTTCAAGAATCCTTACTATATATGCAGTCTTCTCAACTAAACTCGCTACAACAGCCTTCTCTATAACTGCTGAACGTTGGGTTAGTTTCGATACGAAGTGGGACATTGACGACTTAACCTCCTGGCACGGATAGCCTGGTCAGGAAAAAAACCCAAAAAACAAAAGCCCTTCAACAAACTGTTGAAGGGCTTTTGAAACTTAACCACAAACCAGATTACAACGCCGCATTATATGGCGAGTCAGCAATAGCACAATTCGGTGCTACATCTTCTTTAACGGCCGCTAAGCGGAAGATGTAATTTGTCCGAGCTTCTGTGCCAGCAACGAATGTTCGAGCACTTACACGAACAACATGCCAGAACGCACTGGACTTCGGATATGAATATGTAAAGTTCACCTTACCATCTGCGCCTGTTACAACTTCCGCAGGGACAGTACCAGCGTTACCATTTGTAGGTTGAAGTGTTGTCGGGAACGCATCCGAACGATCTGCCGTTTTTGTTGCCCCACCAAACGAAATACCACGCCAAACCCCAGCACGCGAAAGGCTAAGCCCCTGAGACACCAGGAAAGGTTCTTCCTCCGGCCACTCTGTGGTATAGGTTCCCGTAACAGAACAACTGATACCTGTGCTGAAATAAATCGGATTCACACTTAAGGTCACTGTTGCACCAGGAACAGGGTTACCCTTGATGTCCACTACATATGCCGACATTGCAAGATAGTAGTTTGGATCATTGTCTTTCACTTGCAGCTTGGTATCTTGCGCCAAACCAATTGTAGCCGCTTGCCCGCCAACATCGATTGTTGCAGAACCTTCTGTAACACCAACACCATCCACAATACCGGCTTTGACAATTACTTTGCCTGGCTGAGTACCGGAAGTGAATGACGATGTAGCAACACCAGCTGCATTAGTAAATGCCACTGTTGGCCCAACCACTTCTCCGCTGGAGGTAGAAGTTTCAAGGCGGAAAGAAACAGGTGCATTGATTACAGGGTTATTGCTAGGATCTACAACTCGTGCACTCAAAGTAATACTGTTCTTCTTCTGGTCGCTGCTAACAGCAACTGCGGCTGGCGAAGCCTGCAAAGTTACAACCGAGCCAGTTGTATTACTTGTTCCAATATTCAATGTCAGTGTTGCACGAGATGAAGGCGCGGACAAATCGTAAGCATCCACTGTTGCTACACCAGCATTGGCAGAACTAAACGTTGCATTGGCAACACCACCTACAGCATCAATGGTAATTGTATTTTTACCATTTGCTTTCCAGGTACCCAAAGTGGTGGCCAGTACCACTTTTGTCGTAGTCGTCGGAACAGATACCCGTACATTTCGTTCTTCAGCAACAGCCAGCAGAGAATTATTTGCAGGCTCCGCAAACGAAACACCACCCGTACCTGGTGTAACCGTCAGATCAAGGCTTGCACTTGCACCGGCTGCGCTAGTGATCAGTGTGGTTGCACCTACGCTCTGACCCACAACTGGTAGTAAAGCTTCACCATTCTTATCTGTAGATACTGCTGAACCAGCACCAACACTACCGCTTCCTGTCGAACTTACAGATACAGGGACGCCATTAATGGGATTACCACCTGCATCTTTTAGCACAACAGAAATATTGACCGTAGCGCCTGTTGCAACTGAGCTACTACTACCTGGTGCAAGTTTTGCAGTAACTGTTGTACCTGTTACATCAATGGGAACAAGTGATGTGATTCCATTACCCGATGTAACGGTAATTGTTTCGGTATGATTAACTTTTGATTCAGCGGAAATACCGGCACTGAATTGAGCTGTAATCTTTCCCTGTGCATCCGTCACACTAGCCGCTGCTTGCAGCTCACCGCCAGCGCTACTGAATGAAACAACAGCATCTTTTACTGCTACATTGTTTGCATCCAGTGCTGTTACTGCAACGGTAACCCGATCGCTATTATCGGTTTTAACAGAATTCTTGGGTTGGGTGCTATTTGCATCAGCAATTGTAACAACCGAAAGCTTGGCTACCTGTGGCCCCGTAGGTGTCGGTGGTGTCGTACTACCTCCTCCACCTCCCCCACTACACGCAGTCAAGGCCACAAAGGCCAACGATGTTGCGGCCAACAGCGCACGCTGCATAATCCGCGGAACAAATGACGTCTTCAATTTTGTATTCCTTATAGCGCTGGTTAACTCAATGTAGGCAGGAATGATCCAGACTATCTTGATCTTCTAATGTATTCGGAATTTAAGCCCAAGATTCGCAACAGCGCAAGCTTATGCTCACATCAATGTAGAATAAACGAAAAAAGAGCCCCGCATCATGCGGGGCTCCATTATATGACAGATTAATGCCAAATGGGATATTACATATCCATGCCGCCCATACCGCCCATTCCACCGCCCATTGGCATAGCAGGCTTGTCTTCCGGTAGTTCAGCAACCATACAATCAGTCGTCAGCATCAAACCAGCCACTGATGCAGCATTTTGCAGCGCAGAGCGGGTAACCTTGGTCGGATCCAATACACCCATTTCAACCATGTCACCGTACTCACCAGTTGCAGCGTTGTAACCGAAGTTGCCGCTACCTTCCAGAACACGGTTTACAACAACTGATGGCTCATCGCCTGTGTTGGCAACAATCTGACGTAACGGCGCTTCGATTGCCTTCAGAACGATCTTCACGCCAGCGTCTTGGTCATGGTTGTCACCCTTCACCGCAGCCAGAGTGGAGCGCGCACGCAACAATGCAACGCCGCCGCCAGCAACGATACCTTCTTCAACCGCAGCACGGGTAGCATGCAACGCATCTTCTACACGCGCCTTCTTCTCTTTCATTTCAACTTCGGTCGCAGCGCCAACCTTGATTACAGCAACACCGCCTGCCAGTTTGGCAACACGCTCTTGCAACTTCTCGCGATCATAATCGCTGGTCGCTTCTTCGATTTGCTTGCGGATGGTTGTAACGCGAGCCTTGATGTTGTCTTCGGTGCCAGCGCCATCGATGATGGTGGTGTTTTCCTTGCCAACTTCAATGCGCTTCGCTTGACCCAGATCTGCCAAGGTAGCCTTGTCCAGAGTCAGGCCCACTTCTTCAGCGATAACAGTACCGCCAGTCAGGATCGCGATATCCTCCAGCATTGCCTTACGACGGTCTCCGAAGCCAGGCGCCTTAACAGCAACAGTCTTCAGAATGCCGCGAATGTTGTTCACAACCAGCGTAGCCAGTGCTTCACCTTCAACATCTTCAGCAATGATCAGCAGCGGACGGCCAGACTTGGCAACTTGTTCCAGAACCGGTAACAGATCACGGATGTTGGAGATTTTCTTGTCGAACAGCAGAACATATGGGTTGTCCAGCGAAGCAATTTGCTTGTCCGGATTGTTGATGAAGTATGGGCTTAGGTAGCCACGGTCAAATTGCATACCTTCAACCACTTCCAACTCGTTGTTCAACGACTTGCCATCTTCAACAGTGATTACGCCTTCCTTGCCAACTTTATCCATTGCATCAGCAATGATTTGGCCAATGGAGCTATCGCTGTTTGCGGAAATGGAACCAACTTGTGCAATTTCCTTGCTGGTAGTAGTCGGCTTGCTGATTTTCTTCAGCTCTTCAACCAAAGCCACAACAGCCTTATCGATACCACGCTTCAGGTCCATCGGGTTCATACCGGCAGCAACGTACTTCATGCCTTCTTGAACAATGGCTTGCGCCAGTACGGTAGCGGTAGTTGTACCATCACCAGCAACGTCGGAAGTCTTGGAAGCAACTTCCTTGACCATTTGTGCGCCCATGTTTTCGAACTTGTCTTTCAGTTCGATTTCCTTGGCAACAGATACGCCATCCTTGGTGATGGTCGGTGCGCCGAACGAACGATCCAGCACAACATTGCGGCCTTTCGGGCCCAGAGTAACTTTTACAGCGTCAGCCAGAATGTTGACACCAGAAATCATTTTTTGACGAGCGGAATCGCCGAACTTTACGTCTTTAGCAGCCATTTAATATCTCCTGATTCAGTATTCGCTAAATGGGTTGGCCTGATTAGCCTTCAACCACGCCCATGATGTCTTCTTCACGCATAACCAGCAGCTCTTCGCCGTCTACCTTGACAGTCTGGCCTGCATACTTACCGAAAATCACCTTGTCGCCGACCTTCAGTTCGAGCGCACGGATGTCACCATTTTCGAGAACCTTACCCTTGCCAACAGCAAGGATTTCGCCCATGTCCGGCTTTTCAGCAGCGTTGCCCGGCAGAACGATACCGGATGCGGTCTTTTCTTCAGCTTCGAGGCGCTTCACGATTACGCGGTCGTGCAGAGGACGAATTTTCATAGATATCTCCTGACATGAAGTTAATGTTGAGTCAGCGTGTAAAAAATAGATTGGTGCTGGTTTCACCAACACCACGATAAAGCTATTGTTAGCACTCAACGATTGCGAGTGCTAATAATAGGGGTGGGTATAGGGGATTTCAAGCCCCCGAGCGCAACTAAATGATGGAAGGCACCGATGCCTTTCCTTTGCCTGTACAGAATCGCTGTCTATGGTTCTGAGATTTTGATCCACTGCAACTTGCTTTACACCCGCCCTTGGCATGAAAGCAAACGTGGATTACGGAGCCCGAGGCCAGTCTCCCATATAGTCCGGCATCAACTAAAACGTAGCAGGCTAGCTACACCAGTCGACAGGTTACCTAGCAACGCGCATCGTGAAGAAACATGTCAAGCCTGTCCGTTTCAAGCCAAACACATGATGATCGATCTTGACCCCAAGATACATAATCGCAGGAGAATGTCACCCTTGACATATCTTGGGCGATTTACAACTGCATTTATAACGGCCGCCACATGAACAAGTCACCGCAAAAAACCTGCAAGAATATGATTAAAAATAGAAATCCATACAGCAGCCAAGCAAACTGAAGTCTGATACCTGGGACCTTGCTTGAGTCTACTTGCCAGGACTCAGTCATGGGCCGGGAATCGACTTCACGTCCGTGCAGATACGTTTGCAGATTCCGGGCCATGACAATAGAATTTACAAATCATGCGCACATATCCCAACTTCCGCTCTACCTTGTTTACCCTGGCTTGTCTTGTTCAGGCGCCATTTGTCATAGCCGCATCCGATCCTTGGTTGCCGTCACCTGGCGAGTACCAAATCGATATGACCTCGACCACTCGCACATCGACTCCAGTGGGTGTAATAGAACGTATAGAGCGGCATGACGGTGCCACTGGCAACACCACCGTTACATTGAAAAGCCCCGAATCAGCCAACCCCATCGTTATGACCTATCCCGGCAAAGGACCGGTACGGTATTGCCAAATCGGATACGCGGCAGCACCGGTAAGTACATGTGTCGCCAACCTGACAGCATCCGGCGATTCGGCTATTGCTCAATCATTTTGTCAAGGACAGCAACAAGATATGACCTTCCGCAAGCTGGGTAATGGTGTGTGGGAGAAACAGATACGTGTTGTACCTACTACCACCCCTCCAATGCCTGCGAATGTCGCAACCGCGATGACACCGGTCATTGAAAAAATGGAAGCTCGTATAAAAGTCGCGCCACCAGCCGAAGCTGCCGCACTTCGCCAGCAATTACAGTCAATCAAAGGGGCAGGTACACCGGCAGCAGGCCCTGAAGTCGAAAGCATTCAACGTTGGACGCTAGTCTCCAACCATTGCAGCAAGAAGCCCTGAGTAGTAAGCCACCTCACATTGGGAGAACATCTCGCTATCCTGTCGCTACTCACCAGACCAAGCCATAGAATCGCCAGGGTACTCAAGCATACAGGGACACCTACGCCAGTTAGCTCGCTAATATTTCAGTGACCATCTGTTTTCGCTTACTTAATTCGCTGCAACCACCTAAGGAGATATGCATGAAGATCAGCGTTGAAACCACTGCTGCTGCCCCTATGGAGGAAGTCTGGCGCGCTTATACCACCCCTGAGGATATCAAACAATGGAATGCTGCATCCGACGATTGG
Source organism: Chitinivorax sp. B (assembly GCF_005503445.1). Classification (NCBI taxonomy): domain Bacteria; kingdom Pseudomonadati; phylum Pseudomonadota; class Betaproteobacteria; genus Chitinivorax; species Chitinivorax sp. B. Next base: position 56,625 of record NZ_SCOH01000004.1, read on the forward strand.
CATACAACCACGGCCATGGTGGATCTGCGCGTGGGTGGGTCTTTTTGCTCGCGAATGGAAGCAAAAGATGGCAGCATAGGTTTCGATTTTGCCGGCAATTATACGAATATCATGAGCCAAAAGTTAATCGAATATACCTTTGGCGATCGAACGGCACAGGTCGAATTCGACAATACGCCGACTGGCGTGAGGATCCGTGTGACTTTCGACAGTGAGCCCACACATTCCATTGATCAACAACGCGATGGATGGCAGGCCATTCTCAATCGCTTTACGCACCATGTTGAGACTAGCTAGCCGGTCGCTCAGTAACTAAAGCATGTTCAACTTTGGCCCGCAAACATGGCACATCTTGTTTGCGGGTCACTGCAATCTTAGGTACCACAAATCCACGCTTAACCTTGGCTTGGTACCGATCACCCACAAATGGCCTCTTGACGTCTCACATTCATCCTGTGATTTTCATCTGATTCTGGTTCAATCACCATCAAAGTCGTCCAGCAGTAATGGCCTGTTAGTTGATAGCATTCTGTGAATCCAGTTAATTACCCTCTGCAAACATTTACACAGCAGGAAAGCCACAGCCACATTTCTTTCGCAGTGCAGCTATGTAGATAACCGGCAAGAGTGGCATCCAGTTTGCATTTACAATCTAGGTGTCTGTACACCAATCGCTAACAATGGGCGAATAGCCGAGTCTGACTGCCCGCACTCGCATCTCCACATATCACTGTTGGCCGCTCCCCAACCTCTCCACCAAGAACTCTACAGCCACTCGCACTTTTGGTATCTGGTAGCGTGTCTGTAGGTACAGCAGGTAGATACCCGCCTCCCCACCACGATTAACTGATATCGGCTGATCGAGTATGACTTTCACTAGCTCACCACGACTCAAGCAACCCTTCAACCCCCATTCCGACAGCAATACCAAGCCACGATGCTTGCAGGCCATGGCGATCAGACTGGCGCCATCATTGCTAATAAAGGTGGGTGTGATAGGTATTTCACGCCAACCGTCATTTCCTGAACCTTGCCATTTGATCACTGCATTGGGGCCACGATACATCAGTGCATAATGATTTTGCAGATCATCCAATGTGCGCGGCGTACCCATCCGCGCCAAGTATTGCGGCGAAGCAGCAAGAATAAAGTAGTTGGGATCGAGCTTACGCACCACCACACGGTCTTGTGGCTGACTACCACCGCGGACGGCAATATCGATCTGATCACGTCCTAGGTCAACCAAGGCATCACTCAAATGTACGTCCAACACAATATCTGGGTAGCGGCCACTGAAATCCTGCAGCGCGGGCATAAGCAGCAATTGCCCATAACTCGGCATAGCACTGATTCGCAGAGTACCGCTGGGAGTGCTGTTACGTAAGCCAACCAACTCGTCAGCGTCGTTGAGCTGGGCCATGCCGGCACGTACCTGTTCTAAATAAAGGGTTCCGACCTCAGTCAGTCTCACCGTGCGCGTCGTCCGGTGCAACAACTCCACACCCAGCTCCCTCTCCAGGTCAGCAATACGCCGGGAGATGGATGACGCCGGTACACCAAATATCTTGGCTGCTCGCGAAAAGCTAAGGGTATCAGCTACTTTGAGCAGGTATTGCAGGGCACGTAGTTTGTCCATGGATTTCATCCTTGTTAACTCAATTATTGTCATAAAGACAAAAGAATTTGGCAAATACAACAGATTCCATCCTGAGTTAGCTTGCACTACGATGTTCTCATCGCAAACACATGCCAATGAAAGGCACAAAGGAAACCGATATGTCCATCATGCTCAAAGCCCAATACGCCGAACGTAGCCTGGTACCGCAAGCCGTCATCGAAGCGGTCCCATTTGATCGCCCGACCTTGGCTCAAGGTCAAGCCTTGGTGGCGGTGTTAGCTGCACCCATCAACCCCAGCGACGTACTAATGCTAACCGGCCAATACGGTCAGCTCCCATCCTTGCCAGCGGTGGGCGGCAGCGAAGGTGTCGGCCGCGTGGTGGAATTGGGGCCAGATACACAGGGGCCAGCAGTGGGCCAAACTGTGCTGTTGCCCGTAGGCACCGGCACCTGGGCGACGCACGTGGTAGTACCTGCTACTCGCCTGATCCCATTGCCGAATGAGGCTGATCCCAAGCAACTATCCATGCTCACGGTCAATCCACCCACCGCGTCTTTGTTGCTCAGCGACTTTGCTAACTTGCAGCCGGGTGATTGGGTTCTCCAGAATGGTGCCAACTCAGGTGTAGGAAGCTACGTGGTGAAATTGGCCAAGCTACGAGGTCTGAAAACGGTCAATATCGTACGACGTGAATCAGCCCTGGCTGGTGTACAAACACAAGGGGGAGACATAGTCTTGATTGACGGTGATGACTTGGCTGAACGTGTAAAAGTAGCCACTAGTGGCGCCGCCATTAAGTTAGGCATTGATGCTGTGGGCGGCACCGCTACCATGCGACTCGCCACCAGCTTGAGTGAAGGCGCCACTATTGTGAATTACGGCGCACTCAGCGGTGAACCATGCAACATATCGCCACGCGAACTGGTATTTCGCGACATCACGCTCAAGGGCTTTTGGCTAGCACGATGGTTCCGCACCGCGCCACAGCCGCTGCAAATTGCACTACTAACCGAACTGGCTGGCCTGATTGCTACCGGTAAACTCAGCACACAGATCCAGGCAACCTATGATGTTGCGCAGATTAAAATAGCCATCGCCACTGCAGCCCAAGGAGAACGTCAGGGTAAGATTCTGATCACGCCATTTCACGCCTGACCAACGCTATATTATCAAGTATTACACCGGCATCCTCGGCGAGATGCCGGCCGCTGGACATGAATCTGGGAGTAGTGGCAAGAACGGCTATGTCGATACACCAGCGAATCAGCATACCCTTCCCATTCACAACTGAACCATGAGCAAAGGTCAACGTCGTACAAAACTATGGGCGATAACTTTTTTGACCGCCTCTCCCTCCCTGATCAAGGCTGCCACATCTACTGAGATGGTGTCTTGCTTCCGATTTGGTAGTGCAGTTTCAACCAAGCGGCTCCAGCGTAGTGTCTTTTCACGTTGCAAGTCATGTCGATACTCGCTTCGTTCGACAAATAAAGGCCGTTTGTCCCCATCGATTTCGATCCATTCACTTGCTGAGACACGGCCATTATAAGTTTGCCTGCGTCGGTAGATGAGCCGCCCCTCTTCGAATCCATAATAACGGACCTCTTCATTTGTCCCCTGTTGTTCAGGGATACCCTCAGCCTTGATTGCAACACAACCAGTCCAGTTGCCAAGGTGGACTGGCTGCATTTCACCAAGACGATTCATTTGCGGTGAGTCGTACACACGACTGTGAGCCACCCCCGCAAAGGGCTTTGCCCATGCCAGGTCAGGATGCTGATCCGGCTTGACAACCAATTCCGGATCACCCCCAACCCAAGGTTCACTGCAGGAGCCGTAAAAACCGAACAACTCAATAAGCGCATTTGGACTGATATGCCATTGCCCCTCCTTATCCTGCAATACCCGCAACTTTTGTATCTCGTCCTTACGAAACGAATCGGTAAGTGCAGCTTGACTCCCCCCAGCAGGCACAAGCGCCAACTGTTTTCCTTCGTAGGCTGCACTGAACACACTCGACGCAAAAGTGGTACGTATGTGCAATGCATCTGCCAACCTCGAAGCTGGTTGTGTACGCAATTGCATAGTCAATGTAGGAATGGCGTTCGGATAGATGCCTCGGTTGCATGCTTCATCAAAACACGGCAGCTGCAGGCCGGTCAATCGATAGGCACCAGGACCGGCTAGTGATTCCGGCACCCGGATTACCATGGTGCTTGGTCCCATGGAACTTAGCCAGCCAGGGTCAAGTACTACCGATCGTTGGACCACAATTTGGTATTTGTGAGTAGTACATCCAAACGGCACGGGAATCTTTGGACACGATCGGCTTTTGCGTGTTTCCTTGCGCACCCCCTTCTCGTCCGGCTTGCTGGCTTCGTAGATTGCGGTGATATGCAACTTTGCTGGGTCAAAACCCAGTGTCGCCCGATTAAGGAAGGTAAGACGAACAATACCGTCAGGCGTCAATCGACTGACGTCGTCATTGTTCTTTGTCGAGAACCAGCCAGCATGAACCTGCCCAATTATCGGTACTGCCAGCAGCAAGGAAATAATGATATGAGCATGATTACGGTGCACACGAACCCTCACAAATATTGCTTGATGCCACGGAACAAGCTGAATGTCGATAGCACGAGAAGTCTGTTGCTCGACTCAATGAATAGCCTAGTGAAGATCAACAGCAGAGGCCATCAATTCATACCCACATCATTCTGAATTCTACGGTGAGATAGCTGTTAAACGCCCTCCATTCACCAAAAAATGGCACACACCCCCCTCTTTCGGTAACCACACACCGCTAAGCCCAAACCTAGTGAAACCTCATGAAACTTGACGATAGCCGTGCAGAGATATAAAGTGCGCTCCGCTTGGAGGGATTACCCCAGCGGTCAACGGGTCCGGACTGTAAATCCGGCGGCTTAGCCTTCGAAGGTTCGAATCCTTCTCCCTCCACCAGTGAAAAAACCAAGCGCTATGCTTGTTTTTTTTATTTGCCGCCAGCGACAGCCATACAAGCAATAACAGCCATTCGCCATACAAACAAGGTTGCAGATAAAACACGAATTTTTGAATACAGGCTGATCTGTAACAGTCTTGATCCAATCAATAGTCAGCCCCAATTTACTGGAAATCAAATCAAGGGAGTGTGAAATAGAAGGTCGCCCCGTCATCTACTGCAGCCTTCGCCCAAATACGCCCTGCGTGCCGATGTAACACGCGTTGTACCGTTACTAGCCCAATACCAGTCCCAGGAAAATCGTCTTGCGTGTGCAAACGCTGGAATGCATTGAACAACTTATGGGCATACTTCATGTCAAAACCAACACCGTTATCACGTATAAAATAGATCGTCTCGCCTGCTTCCATTACAACCCCCAATGCAATAAGTGCCGCAGGCTGCCGGCCAGTGTACTTCCAAGCATTACCAAGCAGATTATTGAGCATGATACGTAACAGTCCAGGGTCGCCACGCACCATCAGATTCGGTGTAATCTCGGTATGAACATGCCGATCAGGTTCATACCGTCGTAGCGTCTCCAGTATTTCTTCAGCCAGTACACTCAGGTTGACTGGAATACAACGCAGCTCGGCTCGGCCCACCTGAGATAATATCAGCAGATCATTGATCATCAATCCCATCGTATGGGCAGCATTCCGTACTTGGCCCAGGTAATACCGAGCAGTTGTATCTAGTATTGCATCATATTCTGTCAGCAGCATGCTGCTATACCCGTCAATGCTACGCAACGGTACACGCAAATCGTGCGCGACAGAGTGGCTAAATGCTTCAAGTTCCTGATTAACACGTGCAAGCTCGGCATTAATTTCATTACGTGCACGTGCCATGGTCAGATGAGTACGTACACGAGCCAGCAATTCGGAGGTGGTAAATGGCTTTGCAAGATAATCATCTGCGCCATAGTCCAATCCTTCCAGCATCGCCTCCTCTCCGGCCCGTGCTGATAGAAGAATTACTGGAATCGTTCGGGTCTGCAGATTGCCGCGCAGTTCCCGCAATAACCCGAAGCCATCAAGCCTAGGCATCATCACATCGCTGAGAATCAAGTCCGGTGGGTTCTCCTGAACACTAGCCAAGGCTGATAGACCGTCACCCACAGCTTCCACATTCCAATGGGGGCTCAGCAATCTACATAGGTATTCACGCATATCTTCATTGTCGTCAGCCAGCAAAATGTGTCCGTCAGCTATTGAACATGACTGACTCCACTCTGTCTTGGTTTCCGCCAAACCAATGGTATCCATCCCTACCTGGGATTGATTCGCTGAATTGCGTGATGTCCAATGAGATGCCTCAAGTACATAAGACGATATCCGAACTGGCGCTGGTGGCGCATCATGGCCCACAACAATTTGACCAGGCAGCAGATGAGCTGCTCCGCCTGGAATCACGACTGTGAATGTGGTGCCTTCGCCTTCAACACTGGAAACCCGCACCGTACCGCCATGCAAATTGACAAGATCCTGTACCAGCGCCAAGCCTATCCCAGTCCCCTCAAAGCTACGCCCGCGTGCTTGTTCAACACGATGAAAGCGTTCGAAGAGATGGGGGAGCTCATGAGCAGGGATGCCAATTCCAGTATCACGGACCTGAAGTTCTACCTGGCCATCATTCCAATGCAGTGAAACTTCTATTTCTCCTTCATAGGTAAATTTATATGCATTCGACAATAAGTTAAGGACTATCTTTTCCCATTGTGCGCGATCCACATAAACTGGCTCAGGTAACTGGGGGCAATTGACTATCAGCTTCATCCCTGCGCGCTCGATAAGTGCACTGAATGTAAACGCCAATTCAAATGTCAATTTGGCCACATCCGTCGATTGAAACGTAAGCTGCAAACGCCCCGCTTCAATACGGGTAAAGTCTAATAAGCTGTTGACCAGTTGAAGCAACCGAATACTATTGCGATGTACAACCTCAAGACCTTCACTACTCAACGTGTGTGAGCCGGCCATTGCATCTTCGACAAGCCCCAGGATTAAGGTTAGTGGTGTTCGGAATTCATGACTGACATTACTAAAGAAAGTGGTTTTGGCACGGTCAAGCTCAGCCAGTGTTTCTGCACGTTTTTTCTCCGCCTCGTATGCACGAGCATTTGCCATCACATTCGTTACCTGATCTGCAATCGCGCGGAAAAAAGCGCGATAACGCTCGTCAAGCTGACGATGTGGACTGATACCCGCCACAAGCAATGCATAAGGCATTGATCGGTTTGAAAGCGACAGTGGTAACACAATGGCTTGTTCTACCCGCCCATGCCAGCGGCCTTCCGGTAGCGACCCGAAACGACGAGTGACATCCCCAACAATGACTTCTGCAGCAGTTTGAATAACAGTTGCGAACGGCCAAGATATTGAGTTAGCTGCTTTGCTAAAGGGCACACTGGCAACCATATCCCGACCTTCGCCTTCGAACCAGCCGCTCGCCCCCACTAACTGTGCACAATCAGCTGTTTCGTTAACGGCATAGAGCAGTACAAATGGCAGGTCCAGTTCATTACCCGACAATACCGTAACGGCAATCCGGTATGCTTCATCCTCAGATTTGGCTTCTGCTGCTCGCTCCGCCAATTCATGAAGCATTCGAATCTGGCGCTCGCTTTGTACCTTTACCGTCGTCTCCTGAACAGTATTGAGGAGACCGCCGATCTGACCATCATCTCCGGGAACCGGGCTATACGAGAAAGTAAAATATGTTTCCTCAGCCATATTCCCGCTGTTGATGAATAGCTGCAGGTCTTCGGTCCAAGTAGCTGTACCGCCAGCCAACACACTGCTGGCCATGGGCCCCGCCACATCCCACACTTCAGCCCAAACTTGTGCGGCTGGTGCTGCAAGTGACGCAGGGTGCTTATCCCGCAATATCGGGCGATAGGCATCATTATATAGGTGTAGCAACTCAGGCCCCCACCACAACAACATGGGAAAACGACTACCAAGTACAACACCAAGCATGGTCTTAAGGCTACTTGGCCAGTTTTCCAGAGGACCTAACTTGGTCTTGGACCAGTCCATCGCACGCATAATCGCCCCCATCTCACCGCCACCGACAAAAAAGTCAGCAAAGGTGCTGACTGGCGTATTGTCATCAGCAACAACTTGAGCGTTGTCAGCCCCAACCATTAAATACTGGATGTTTGTATCGCTTTGAGGATTTAACCAATCACGCTCAAGCTGAATGGCCGTTGCGCACATATCCTTGAACATCACTGGCTTGTGTATATAGCCATTAGCACCCAAACGGTGCACTTCATTCTTATCCAATGACAGATCTGATGTGCTAAAAATCAGCACGGGCAATGATTGGGTGCGCTGATCCGCCCGTAAACGCGCAAGTACTTGAAATCCATCAAGACGAGGCATGTGAAGATCAAGCAACACAAGTCGGGGCAAGGCTATTGACATCTTGTCTGGTGAGCCATCTTTTCCCAAAAGGTAATCCAGTGCAGCCTCACCGTCATGCACGATCTGGATAATGATGTTCGACTTGTTGACTTTGAAGGCGAATAGAAACAACTCCGCAGTTGCAGAGTTATCTTCTACCAGCAGAATATCTGGTGCATTTAAGCTCATAATGACAAGCGGTGATCATGTCCCATTGAATAGGCAACGGAAGTACCAAGCCAATACAGTGCGGCAATCTACTGCGCTAAGACACATTTCAAACAAAGTAGGCTGTAATCAAAAACACTGTCTAGCAGAACCTGTTCAAGATCTGTCACAAGCATCCACCAGCCAAGGCGAGATCGAACTTTCATTTGGCATAGGAGCCAGGCTAGAGGTGAATCGCCAAGTAGGATACAGCACCTAAAATCCTCAGCTGATTTATGCCCAAAGCGTACTTTAGTGGTGAAAGTGTGCTTGTCCTACACAAAAGCTCGCATGCCAGACATGCAAAAGCCATAGCTTGGGATGCCATTGGCAAGTTCGATCCCGCCTTGTCCACTAGCAGTGGTAAAACACAACACAAAAACCGGAATGCAGGCGTGACACACGAGAACATTGAGCACGGATTGCAGTTGTGTAATAAAACTTTGAATAGACTTTTAGAGCTGATCAGATGACCTATATCTCTTTAAGCATAGGGCTGTCTGAACCGGGCTGCCTATGCTTTTTCCAGACACATCTATTTAAATTTTTCGTATAAATACATACACATCTAGGCAACCATCCAAATTGAAATTAGGCATGCCCGTTACCACTACACCCACTTCGAGCTGTATCCGAGATTGCTTGTATTCATTCTCATCACTTCATAATTTAGCTGGCTTCCCAGCGTCACGATGACAAACTCATCACAATCAATAGATGAAATGTAAAATGGGCCGCCAAAGCGACCCATTTCATTTTGACCAACAGTTGACGGGATAATCATTATTTGATCGACAACCCTTGCTCAACGTACACCATTAAATGGTGATAAACCATTTACTCCACAGTGACACTTTTTGCCAAATTACGTGGTTTATCAACATCTGTGCCACGCTGTAGCGCAGCATGATAAGCAAGTAGCTGAACTGGCACGGCATGCACAACCGGGCTCAAAACACCCACATGACGTGGTGTACGGATGACATGCACCCCCTCGGATTCACTGAAATGGCTATCCAAATCAGCAAACACAAACAGTTCACCACCACGAGCACGGACTTCCTGCATATTAGATTTCACCTTTTCCAACAGGGCGTCATTGGGCGCAATCACAACTACAGGCATATTATCGTCTACCAATGCCAATGGGCCATGCTTGAGCTCCCCTGCCGGATAGGCCTCTGCATGAATGTAGGAAATTTCCTTCAGCTTCAGTGCACCTTCCAGTGCAATCGGATAATGTACGCCACGCCCCAAGAACAGTGCATGTTCTTTTGGTGAGAAACGCTCTGCCCAGATTTTAATTTGCGGCTCAAGATTAAGCGCATGCTGTACGCTGCCTGGTAAGTGCCGCAGGGCGTCCAAATAGCTGTGCTCCTGCTCCACAGTCAAACATTGCTTCATCTTCGCCAGTGTGACGGTCAACGCAAACAAAGCCAACAGCTGAGTCGTAAATGCTTTTGTCGAAGCTACACCAATTTCTGCGCCAGCACGCGTGTAGAACACCAGATCAGACGCTCGTGGAATAGCACTCTCACGCACATTGCAGATCGACAGTGTTTTGTTATGACCGATTGACTTCGCATATTTCAGCGCTTCCATCGTATCCAATGTTTCACCTGACTGTGAAATAGTCACAACCAGCCAATTAGAGTTGGCCACAGCGTCACGGTAGCGGTACTCACTGGCAATTTCTACTTGACAAGGTACCTTGGCAATCGATTCCAGCCAGTAGCGAGCAACAGAACCAGCGTAGTAACTGGTACCACATGCAAGAATCAGCACACCCTCTACTTTGCTGAGCATGTCAGCAGCATTGTCACCAAACAACTCTGGTGCAAAACCTGCCTCAAGTAGCGGCTCAATCGTGTCGGATAACGCTTTAGGTTGCTCGTGGATTTCTTTCTGCATGAAATGGCTATATGGACCAAGCTCAAGTGAAGCGAGGGATACATCGCTTACATGCACTTTGCGATCCGCAGGGGCACGATCCTTGTCCAAAATGACCACTTGGTCTCGACGCAGCTCAGCCACATCACCTTCTTCCAGGAAGATTACGCGACGTGTAGCTGAAATGATGGCTGAAACATCAGACGCAACAAAGTTCTCCCCCTCACCCAAACCAATCAGCAATGGGCAACCCATCCTTGCGCAAGCCATAACTTCTGGCTGATCCTTTGCCATTACTGCAATAGCAAAAGCACCCACCAGCTCTGATACCGCCTTCTGCACTGCAGCAAACAAATTACGCTGCTGGGTATAGTAGTAATGGACCAAATGAGCGATGACTTCGGTATCTGTTTGAGACTCGAATCGATAGCCCTTTGCCTTGAGCTCCTGGCGTTTTTCATCATGATTTTCAATGATGCCATTATGAACAACCGCAATCAGGTCACCCGAAACATGCGGATGTGCATTCGGTTCAGTTACACCACCGTGTGTCGCCCAACGAGTATGTCCAATCCCCATTAAACCCGATAAGTTGATTTCACCGGCTGCAGCCTCCATCTCCGCAACCCGCCCAACTCGGCGCACGCGTTTGATTTCGCCATCCAAGACAGCAACGCCAGCTGAATCATAACCCCGGTATTCCAGTCGTTTCAGCCCTTCTACCAGAATGGGCACTACGTTACGTTGAGCAATAGCTCCCACGATTCCGCACATCTTAAATCGCTCCTGCAGGGCCTTTTGCCCCGTCATTTACAGTTAGTCTATCTTGTCTTTCGCTGGCCGTTTCCAGGCCGGGATCGAAATTTGTCGGGCTCTAGCCAAGGTCAATTGATCTTCGGGAGCATGGCGCGTGATGGTAGAACCAGCGCCAATAGTCGCTCCTTTGGCAACAACAACAGGGGCAACCAACATGGATCCTGATCCAATAAATGCGCCATCTTCTATGACCGTATTGTGCTTGTTGACACCATCATAGTTACAAGTAATGGTACCCGCACCAACATTAACACCCTTGCCAATCATGGCATCACCCACATAGCTAAGGTGATTGACCTTGGATCCTTCGCCGATTTCTGACTTCTTGATTTCGACAAAATTACCAATGTGAACGCCACTGGCAAGGTGTGCGCCTGGGCGCAAACGTGCAAACGGGCCAATCCGACTATCTGCGCCAACACGCGCATTCTCTATATGGCTGAATGCGGCCACTTGGGTGTCCGCTGCAATCTCAGCATCTTTGATAACCGTATTCGGCCCAACGCGAACACGGTCACCCAGCACTACCTTACCTTCAAACACACAGTTGACATCAATGATAACGTCGCGCCCAATTTCCAATTGACCACGAATATCAACCCTGGCAGGGTCAAGCAGCGTCACACCTTGTTGCAACAGACGATCCGCCAACTCCAACTGATGAATACGCTCTAACTCTGCAAGCTGAACTTTGCTATTCACACCAAAAGTTTCCCAGCTGTGAGCAGGATTCACAGTAGCAATCTCCACACCGTCTGCTACTGCCATACCCACCACATCAGTCAGATAGTATTCACCTTGTGCGTTTTGATTGGATAGACGACCAAGCCACTGATGTAAATGCTTGTTTGGCAAAAGCATAATACCTGTATTGATTTCTCGGATATGTCGCTCGGCCTCCGATGCATCCTTCTCTTCAACAATACTAATTACCCGTTGATCAGCGTCACGCACAATACGGCCATATCCGGTGGCATCATCGACAATATCCGTCAGCAATACCATCTTGTCACCCTGACCTGCATCCAACATTTGCTGCAAGGTTATAAGACGAATCAAGGGCACGTCACCATAAAGCACCAACGTCGATCCAGTCTCAGGAAGAGCTGGCAATGCCATCTGGACTGCATGACCAGTACCCAGTTGCTGATCTTGCAATGCCCATTCACAACTCACATCAGCAAGTGCTTCCCGCACCAAATCGCCACCATGACCATAGACAATACATAGTTGTTCTGGATTCAACGTCATTGCCGTATCGACCACATGACGTAGCATGGGTCGACCAGCGATAGCATGAAGTACTTTGGGTAGATCGGAATACATGCGCTTACCCTTGCCTGCCGCAAGAATAACACATGACAGAGCCATATATTTATTTATCATAAAATTCTGATTTGCTGATACGAGCAATAAAAAAGGCAACCCGAAGGCTGCCTTTTGCGTTTGGTGCTACTTGCTTGCGCACAGGACTTAATGACCTTTCTTGCGCAACTTCTGAATCGCAGCCAACTGTGCCACAGCTTCGGCCAATTCAGCCTGGGCTTTGGCATAATCCAGATTAGCAGAACGATTCGTCAATGCTTCTTCGGCTCGTTTCTTGGCTTCCAACGCTTTGGCTTCATCCAAATCACCACCACGTACAGCGGTATCGGCAAGGATTGTTACCACATGCGGTTGAACCTCAATCATGCCGCCAGACACGAAAACGAAAACTTCTTCGCCCGCGCCATTAGCCGGTACGATTCGTACCGGCCCCGGCTTGATCATTGCCAAGAGCGGTGCGTGACGTGGATAAACACCGAGCTCGCCGCCTTCAGCCGGGGCAACCAAAAATTCGGCCGTTCCGGAATAAATCGACTCTTCGCCGCTTACCACATCTACATGCATCGTCATCGCCATGATCCCTCCTAGTAAGTACAGGTACGATTACTGCAGGGTCTTAGCTTTTTCGGTAGCTTCATCAATGGTACCGACCATGTAGAACGCCTGCTCTGGCAGATGATCGTAATCGCCACTGATGATGCCCTTGAAGCCTTTGATCGTATCTTTGAGGGATACATATTTACCAGGTGAGCCGGTAAATACTTCTGCAACGTGGAATGGTTGGGACAAGAAACGCTGAATCTTACGAGCACGTGCCACAATTAACTTATCTTCCGGTGACAGTTCGTCCATACCCAGAATCGCAATGATGTCGCGCAGCTCTTTGTAACGTTGTAATGTAGACTGAACACCACGAGCCACATTGTAATGCTCTTCACCAACCACCAACGGATCTAGCTGACGAGAAGTCGAATCCAGCGGGTCAACCGCCGGATAAATACCCAATGCAGCAATGTCACGAGACAGAACAACCGTAGCATCCAAGTGAGCAAATGTTGTGGCAGGCGATGGGTCGGTCAAATCATCTGCAGGTACATAAACCGCTTGGATCGAAGTAATCGAGCCAGTCTTAGTTGATGTAATACGCTCTTGCAAGCGACCCATTTCTTCCGCCAATGTTGGCTGGTAACCTACCGCAGAAGGCATACGACCCAACAAAGCTGATACCTCAGTACCTGCCAAGGTGTAACGATAAATGTTGTCTACGAACAACAATACGTCACGACCTTTACCGGAGGCATCCTTCTCATCACGGAAGTATTCAGCCATGGTCAAGCCAGTCAACGCAACACGTAGGCGGTTACCTGGTGGTTCGTTCATCTGACCATATACCATTGCTACTTTATCAAGGACGTTCGAGTCCTTCATTTCATGGTAGAAGTCGTTACCTTCACGAGTACGCTCACCTACACCAGCGAATACAGACAGACCGGAGTGTGCCTTCGCGATGTTGTTGATGAGTTCCATCATGTTTACGGTCTTACCGACACCGGCACCACCGAACAGACCTACCTTACCGCCCTTTGCAAATGGGCACAGCAAGTCAATTACCTTGATACCAGTTTCCAGCAATTCAGTCGCAGAGCTCAGCTCGTCAAAAGCTGGCGCCTTACGGTGGATCGACCATTTAGAGTCAGCCTCAACAGGGCCGGCTTCATCAACGGGATTACCCAAAACGTCCATGATACGACCCAGCGTAGCTGTACCTACTGGAACCGAAATCGGGGCTCCAGTATTGTTAACAACTGTGCCGCGCTTGATACCATCCGTGGAACCCATCGCAATGGTACGGACCACGCCGTCGCCGAGCTGTTGCTGTACTTCCAGCGTCAGATCGCCTTCGGCCAACTTCAGTGCGTCATAGACCTTCGGCATAGCATCGCGAGGAAATTCCACGTCGACGACAGCGCCGATGATCTGAACGATTTTACCTTGGCTCATCGTTGCTTCCTAAAACGTTAAATACGGTTACCTATTGGCGATCTGCGCTTATACCGCTGCCGCACCGGAGACGATTTCCGCCAATTCTTTCGTAATGGCGGCTTGGCGAGTCTTGTTATAGACCAGCTTCAATTCGTCGATGATATTACCGGCATTGTCAGAGGCAGCCTTCATAGCCACCATCCGAGCACTTTGTTCCGACGCCATATTCTCTGCTACCCCCTGATACACCAAGGCATCGATATAACGTAACAACAATTGCTCGACAACGGTCTTCGGATCGGGCTCGTAAAGGTAATCCCAAGCATGCTCACGATCACCAAGTTTTTCGCCACGGATCGGCAACACTTGTTCAACAACCGGCTCTTGCTTCATCGTATTGATGAAATGGTTGTAGACAATGTGAAGCTCGTCGATTTTACCTTCCAAGAAGGCATCGACCTGAACCTTGACCGGACCAATCAACGATTCCATGTGCGGCGCATCACCGAGACCGGCGACATGCGACACGACGTTGGCACCCATGCGCTGCATAAAGCCGAAACCCTTACCACCGATTGTGGTAACGTCGACTTGCACACCCGCTTGGCTCCATTCTTTCATCTTGTTGACCGTGATACGCAAGGCGTTGGTATTCAAACCACCGCACAAGCCTTTATCCGAGGTCACGACGATCAAACCAACACGCTTGACCGTTTCGCGTACAGAGAAGAACGGATGCTGATAATCCTGAAATGCTTGAGAAAGATGCGCCGCAACACGACGCACTTTCTCACCATAAGGCCGGATCGCTTTCATACGATCTTGGGCCTTACGCATTTTGGACGCCGCAACCATCTCCATGGCACGCGTGATCTTTTGCGTGTTTTGCACGCTCTTGATCTTGTTGCGTATCTCTTTTCCGCTAGCCATGATCAGAACCTATCCAAAGCAATGTTTCGATTAATAAGCCGAGCTTGCTTTGAACGATTCGATCGCAGCGCATGCTTTCTTCTCGTCGTCACCGGACAATTCGCCGGTTTCATCAACGCGCTTCAACACATCAGCCAGATTGGCACGTGCATAGGAGCGGAAAGCAGATTCGAATGCCAGCGCTTTTTCAACCGGGATATCGTCATAGTAGCCCTTGTTGACTGCCAACAACGTGAGTGTCATTTCAGACACTTTGAGCGGATGGTATTGACCTTGCTTCATCAATTCGGTTACACGACGGCCACGCTCAAGCTGCTTGCGTGTTACATCGTCCAAATCAGAAGCAAATTGGGCAAACGCAGCCAATTCACGATATTGCGCCAAGTCAGTACGAATACCACCTGACAACTTCTTGATCGCCTTGGTCTGTGCTGCACCACCTACACGGGAAACCGAGATACCCGCGTTGATCGCAGGACGGATACCGGAGTTGAACAGGTCCGTTTCCAAGAAGATCTGGCCGTCAGTAATCGAAATTACGTTGGTCGGTACGAAAGCAGAAACGTCACCAGCTTGGGTTTCAATGATTGGCAACGCGGTCAACGACCCTGTTTTGCCCTTCACTTCACCATTGGTGAATTTCTCAACATATTCTTCATTAACACGTGCTGCACGCTCCAACAAGCGGGAGTGCAAGTAGAATACGTCCCCAGGGTACGCTTCACGACCCGGCGGACGGCGTAGCAGCAACGAAATCTGGCGATAAGCAACCGCTTGCTTGGACAGATCGTCATAAACAATCAACGCATCCTGACCACGATCACGGAAGTACTCACCCATGGTGCAACCAGAATATGCAGAAATAAACTGCATTGCAGCAGACTCAGAAGCGGACGATGCAACGATGATGGTATGTCCCATCGCGCCGTGCTCTTCCAGCTTGCGTACAACGTTCGCAATCGAAGATGCCTTCTGGCCAATCGCAACGTAAATACAAATTACGCCGGTATCTTTCTGATTGATGATGGTATCCAGCGCAACAGCTGTTTTACCTGTTTGACGGTCACCAATGATCAACTCACGTTGACCACGACCAACCGGTACCATCGCATCAATAGCCTTTAAGCCAGTTTGCATTGGCTGGCCAACCGATTTACGCGCAATTACACCAGGCGCAATCTTTTCGATCGGATTAGTCAACTTAGCATTAATAGGGCCCTTGCCATCAATAGGCTGCCCCAGAGAATTGACAACGCGGCCAATCAACTCTGGACCAACGGGCACTTCCAAAATGCGACCAGTACATTTGACTTCATCGCCTTCGGAAATGTGTTCATACTCACCCAGAATTACCGCACCTACGGAATCGCGCTCCAAATTGAGCGCCAGACCAAATGTATTATTCGGGAACTCCAGCATTTCGCCCTGCATCACCTCGGACAGGCCGTGGACGCGGACGATACCGTCAGTGACCGAGACCACGGTGCCTTTGGTGCGGCTTTCCGCGCCGTCAGCCAGGCCGGCGATCTTGCTCTTGATCAGATCACTGATTTCAGAGGGGTTTAACTGCATGATATCTCCTAACTCTTAAGCCTGAACGCCATGGCTTGCAGCTTGCCACGAACGGATGCATCGATGATTTCATCACCAATTTCAATGCGCACGCCACCCATAAGGCTGGGATCCACACTAACCTGGGCATCCACTTTTTGCTTGAAGCGCGTCTCAAGCTTCGCAACAAGGCCTTGCAATTGTGCGCCTTCCAGAGGAAAGGCAGACACGACACGCGCTTCTACCGTGCTGTTGAGTGCAGATTTCAGCTGCTCAAACTGCGCCGCAATTTCGGGCAACAATACGAGGCGGCCATTTTCTTGCAAGGTAGTAATCAGATTTTTAACCTGATCATCTACCTTGTCACCCAACAAGTCCGACAACAACGACTTCACTTGACTGGCGGAAAACTTCGGGTTGGTCACGACTTCTTTAATATCGTCATGGACAACCACGGCCGCCAACACATTTAGCACGTCGGACCACTTGGCAAACGCATTGCTTTCCTTGGCGAGGCGAAACAGCCCTTCTGCGTAAGGCCTAGCGACTGTAACGATTTCTGCCATGAGATTCTTACAATTCCGCTTGAATCGAAGCCAACAGATCGGCATGCTTGGCCGCGTCGATTTCCTTGCGCAGAATCTTTTCTGCGCCGGCTACCGCCAGACCAGCCACCTGAGCGCGTAGCGCCTCTTTGGCCCGAAACACTTCTTGATCGATCTCCGCCAGCACCGCAGCTTTTTCGCGATCCCCAGTTTGACGCGCTTCTTCTTTCGCTTCGTCAATCAGTTGAGATGCACGCTTTTCAGCTTGGGCGATGATTTCGGATGCTTGTTGCTTGGCTTCGCGCAACTTTTCAGCTGCGGCTTTTTCAGCATTCTTCAGATCTTGATTGGCACGATCTGCAGCAGCCAAACCATCGGCGATACGCTTAGCGCGCTCGTCCAGCATCTGCGTCAGCGGAGGCCAAACAAACTTCATGGTGAAGATCACCAGCAGGGCGAAGGTAATCGCTTGCCCAAGCAGTGATGCATTAATATCCATGGTTGTTTTTCCTCGTTAAATCATTATCAAACCAACTGAACCAACCTAAGGCTCAATTAGCCAGCGATGCGAGCGAGGATCGGGCTCAGGAACGGATTGTTGAAGGTGTACAGCATTGCAACACCAACGCCGATCATGGAGATCGCATCCAACAGACCAGCGATAATGAACAGCTTAGTTTGCAGTACAGGGATCATTTCTGGCTGGCGAGCAGAGGATTCCAGGAATTTGCCACCGAGGATCGCGAAGCCCAGAGCGGTACCGATCGCTGCCAAGCCAATAATGAAGGCGGCGGCGATAACGGTCAGGCCTTGTACGTTAGCAATCAGTTGTGCTGCTTCCATTTATATCTCCTAGATTAAGGACGTGTTACTAAAAGGGTTTGAAAAACGATTACAGCTTCAAATTTAGTGATCCTCTACCGCCAGGCTCAGATACACGATGGTTAACATCATGAATACAAACGCTTGCAGTGTTACCACCAGAATGTGGAAGATCGCCCAAGGCGCACCCAACATCCACTGAATCCACCACGGCAGCAGTGCAATCAGAATGAAGATCAGCTCACCGGCATACATATTGCCGAACAGACGCAGTGCCAACGAGATCGGTTTAGCAACCAATTCGATCATCTGGAATGCGAAATTGATGGGCGCCAGCACAATTGCCATTGGACCACTAGCATGGAATGGCGCCGTAAAGAGCTCTTTGGTGTAGCCACCAACACCCTTGGCACTGATACTGAAACCAATGATCAGGAACATTACCGAAATTGACATAGCAAATGTCTGGTTCACGTCAGCAGTCGGTACTGCACGCAAATAGTGAACACCAAACCAACCAGCGACTTTAGGCAACAAATCAACCGGCAAGAAGTCCATCGAATTCATCAGGAAAACCCAAACAAAAATCGTGAGACTCAAAGGACCAATGACTTTGCTTTTAGCATGAAAAGCATCCTTGATTTGAGAGTCGACCATTTCGACAATCAACTCAACGAAGTTTTGCAAGCGCCCAGGCACACCAGATGTTGCACGGCGAGCCACCAAACCAAAAATGAATAAAAAGATAAAGCCGAGGAACAGACCAATCCAGAATGTATCCAAATTGAAGCGCCAAAAACCTTCACCATGAGACTGCAGGAAGGTTAAGTGGTGCTTGATGTACTCGGTTGCGTTTGCAGGTGCTTGTGCGTGTTCTGCCGACATTATTTTCAACCACTAGTTTTTGAACATGAGCGCCACCCAGTATCCAAGCGTTGTCGCCAGATACCCCCCGAACAATGCGGGCGCGGACAAGTTGTTTCTCAAAAAAATCACCGCCAGCGCGAACAAAATCACGACAGCAGTGAACTTGAGCATTTCTGCAGCAAAATGCGCCCTGACAATCACTTGAGGCGCACGATTGCGACCGCCATATGCCACGACCGCATAAACCAAGCTGGACCCCACGCCGATCGCCCCACCAATCAGTGAGGACAGCGCAGTACCCTTGCCCGCCAGCCACCATAGAAAGAAGGTCAGCAAACTTACAAACATGAGTTGCAAGCTGACAACCCGACGAACTTGGTGATTCAAGAGCGGAACCTGGCCTTAACAAACCTGTCGATTGTAGTCATGAAAAGTCTTAATAGTCAACACGATGATCGCCACGCAACCGCATCAGGGTTGATTTATCAGTGCTTTTTGATATTAGAATGTTCGGAAAGCCATTCCGGATATGACTACATCAGCACAGAAACTTGATATCCGATTGTAACAACGAATATTCAGCTCAAGAAAAGTCTTAACGCAATCGCTCCAACAATCCATCCAATTGATCCAGTGAGCCATATTCGATGGTAATTTTACCCGCCCCACGCCGGCCGGATTGAATGCGAACCTTGGTACCAATACGCTCGGAAATCTCTTCCTCCAGGCGCAGCACGTCTGGATCCGCTATTGGCTTTTCGCGCTCAGCAATAGGCTCCAACAAGTGCTGAACCAAACGCTCGGTATCGCGCACCGACATGCCTTTCTCAGCTATCTGTCGTGCCACATCAATTTGCTGCATTATCGGCAGACTGAGCAACGCGCGCGCATGTCCCATATCCAACAGCCCTTCGGACACCAAGTCACGAACCGGCTCTGGTAAATTGAGTAATCGCAACAAATTGGATACGGCACTGCGAGAACGGCCAAGCACTTGCGCGCAAGATTCGTGCGTCATACCAAACTCATCAACCAGACGCTGAATACCCAAAGCTTCTTCCAATGGATTGAGATCTTCTCGTTGGATATTTTCAATCAACGCCATGGCAAGCGCAGCCTCATCAGCCACAACCCTTACTACAACCGGCACGTGCATTAACCCGGCCATTCTGGCCGCACGCCAACGACGCTCACCGGCAATAATTTCATACCCCCCGGATACCAGCAGACGCGCCAAGATAGGCTGCATCAAGCCCTGCGACTTAATTGATGCCGCTAGCTCGGCTAGTGCCACCTGATCCATCCGCGTACGAGGTTGATATTTGCCTGGCTTGAGTTGGTCAATTTGCAGATTGAGTAACTGCTCAGCCGGCACATCCACCCGAGTTTCACCAAGGAGCGCATCCAGGCCGCGCCCAAGCCCTTTTAGTTTAACCATGGGTATCAGCCAACTGTTGCTGCGCCAACAGGCGCTTTTCGCAGGATTTCTTCCGCCAACGCAAGATAGGCTTGCGCACCTCTTGACCCTTTGTCATAAGCCAATGCTGGCAAACCGTGACTCGGCGCTTCAGCAAGACGAACATTACGCGGAATGACCGTGTCATAGACCTTGTCGCCGAAATGCTGCTTCAGTTGCTCTGCAACCTGCTGAGCCAAAGTGCTACGTGAGTCATACATTGTACGCAGCAAGCCTTCAATTTCGATTTGTGCATTCAAACTTTGACGAACCTTGCGAAGGGTATTGATCAGATCCGTCAGTCCTTCCAGTGCGTAGTATTCACACTGCATGGGAATCATCACCCGCTCAGCTGCCACCAAGCCATTCAGCGTCAGCAAGTTCAAGGCTGGTGGACAATCGATAAGCACGAAGTCGTAATCTGCATGTAATGGTTCAAGAGCGCGCTTTAGACGAGTCTCCCGCCCCTCTAAGTCAACCAATTCAATCTCCGCCCCTCCCAACTCCCGATTGGCCGGCAGTACATCAAAGTCCCCACCCTCAGAGCGATGCAGGGCTGTGCGTATATCCGCCCCACCCAACAACACGTGGTACACAGACAGAGGCAGTTGCCCCTTTGCCACACCACTCCCCATGGTGGCATTACCCTGTGGGTCAAGATCCACCAGCAACACTCGCTTACCGATAGAAGCCAGGCTGGCGGACAGATTAACGGCTGTTGTTGTTTTACCAACTCCACCTTTTTGATTGGTGATGGCAATGATTCTAAGCATTGGACACCGCCTGCATGATCACCAGATGACGCTCGGCATCCAACCCTGGGATGTGAAGCGGCGTAACGTTCTTTAAGATAATGTCTTTTGGTAGCAAAGCGATTTCTTCGTAAGGGTGGACACCTTTCATCGCAATCCAACAACCATCGTCCGCCACTAAAGCTCGACTTAGACGAATGAAATCATTCAGATCAGAAAATGCGCGAGAGGTAATCACATCGAACGGCTCCTCCACCGTCAGCGCTTCGACCCGGCCTGTCACCACCGTGACATTATTAAGCCCCAGGTCAATCACCGCCTGACGAAGAAAAGTCGTTTTCTTATGGTTACTATCGAGTAACGTCAGCGACCAATCCGGTCGGGCAATGGCCCAGACTATCCCTGGCTGCCCCCCCCCAGATCCGACATCCAACACATTTTTAGCCCGCACATACGGTAATGCAGCCAGACAATCCAGCAAGTGGTGGCTGACCATACGAGCATGATCCCGTATCGCGGTCAATGCATAGACTTTATTCCATTTTTCAAGCAAGGCCAGGTAATCAAGCAGCTTGCGCTGCACATCTTCGGACAGCTCAAGGCCTAACTCGGCGATACCTTGTGCCAATTGGTCGGCAAGTATCATGCGGATTTCTTTCCTGATTCGTCAAAACCGCGTTTGAGATGGATCAACAGCAGACCAATAGCGGCCGGCGTGATGCCCGAGATACGCGAGGCTTGGCCCAACGTTTCCGGGCGATGCGTATTGAGCTTCTGCTGAACTTCTTTCGACAAACCTTTGACTTGTGTGTAGTCGATATCCTCAGGTAGCTTGACATGCTCAAGCCCTTCTCTGCGGGCGACTTCATCGGCCTGACGATTGATGTAGCCCTCGTATTTGACCTGAATCTCGACCTGTTCCGCAACCTCTGGATCCACAACACCCACACCAGCGATCGGCAAGGACATCAATTGAGCATAAGTCACACCGGGTCGGCGTAACAAATCCGCCAAACGATACTCGCGCTCGATGGCTTGCCCCAATACACGTTCAGCGTCCTCACGCGGCAAATTACGCGGATTTGCCCAGGTAGATTTGAGTCGTTCGAATTCAGTTGCAATGGCATCACGCTTGCGGCAGAACGCATCCCATTGCGCGTCGCCCACCACCCCCAACTTACGCCCCATTTCGGTCAGCCTGAGATCCGCATTGTCTTCACGCAATTGCAGACGGAATTCGGCACGGCTGGTAAACATACGATATGGCTCGGTGACACCCCGAGTGATCAAATCATCCACCAACACGCCAAGATAGGCGGCATCTCGTGCAGGACACCACGGATCACGCCCTTGCACTTGCAGAGCAGCATTGATACCTGCGAACAGACCTTGCGCAGCAGCTTCTTCATACCCGGTTGTACCATTGATCTGCCCGGCAAAGAACAACCCATGAATGGATTTGGTTTCAAAGCTGGACTTCAAATTACGCGGGTCATAGTAGTCATACTCAATGGCATAGCCAGGGCGCAGAATATGCGCATTTTCCAGGCCTTGCATCGAGCGCACTGCAGCCAGTTGAACATCGAATGGCAACGAGGTCGAAATCCCGTTTGGATAGATCTCGTTGGTTTGCAGACCTTCTGGTTCAAGAAATATCTGGTGGCTATTCTTGTCGGTAAAACGATTGATTTTGTCCTCAATGGATGGGCAGTATCTGGGCCCTACACCCTCGATGATTCCGGTAAACATCGGCGAACGATCAAAACCAGAACGGATGATCTCGTGCGTCCGCTCATTGGTGTGAGTAATCCAGCAAGGCAGTTGCTTAGGATGTAATGTGCGGCTACCACGATAGGAGAATACTGGCTCTGGCGCATCACCAGGCTGCGCTTCCAGTACACTGTAATCAATGGTACGGCCATCAATACGCGGAGGCGTACCTGTTTTCAATCTGCCAACAGGTAGCTGTAGCTCCCGCAGCCGGCTGGCCAACGTGATGGAAGCCGGATCACCCGCACGACCACCGACATGATTTTCCAGGCCAACATGGATCTTTCCACCCAGAAAAGTCCCCGCTGTCAGTACGACTGATCGGGCAGTAAAGTGAATACCAATCTGCGTGACGACCCCTGATACTCGATCACCATCCAACAATATGTCATCAACCGCCTGTTGAAACAGTGTCAGATTGGACTGATTTTCCAACATGGTGCGAATCGCTGCCTTGTATAGCACACGGTCAGCTTGAGCCCGCGTTGCACGCACTGCTGGGCCTTTTGAGGAATTCAGAGTACGAAATTGGATACCACTCATATCTGTAGCCAGTGCCATGGCACCACCCAAAGCATCCACTTCCTTGACCAAATGACCTTTGCCTATCCCGCCAATGGACGGATTGCAGGACATTTGGCCAAGCGTCTCAATATTGTGAGTCAGCAACAAGGTGTTTGCGCCCATGCGTGCAGCCGCCAAGGCAGCTTCTGTGCCAGCATGGCCACCACCTACCACGATCACGTCAAATTCGGTCGGAAACAACATGGTCACAATCCACAAAGCTTGCAAAGGGGCGAGGATTTTACGTGATATTGCTAGGAAACACCAGATTATCTGGACAGTTTTCCAATAAAAACATCATGTTAATCAAAAATACATTGCATCCAGCAGATATCAATTGCCTTGCTGACCAACATATTCTTGTCTTCAATGAAACTTGAAGCATATGAAAACAACTAAATATACGTAGTCCAGAACGACGCTCATTTGTCGTGAGAGGGGGTCGCAATGTCTGCAGTTCGTCGGGCCGCTGTGGCGGGCGCGTTTTATCCTGGGCAGCACGATCAGTTGATGCGCATTGTGGATGATTTGATCGTGGATGCCGAGCGTCATGTTGTACTACCAGCCCACCCGAAAGCCATCATTGCACCTCACGCTGGCTATGTCTATTCCGGTGCAGTAGCTGCGAATGCCTATGCTGCCCTCAGGCCATTTCACGCACAAATTGAACGGGTCGTTTTGCTTGGGCCAACCCATCGTGTACCGATTCGCGGATTAGCGCTACCAGGTTGTGAAGCATTTGCCACACCGCTGGGTACTGTGCCCATTGATCAGTCCAGCTGCCGACGCCTCTGCGAGCTACCTCAAGTAGAGATCAGCGCTGCCGCGCACGCACTGGAACATTCATTGGAGGTTCACCTACCCTTCCTACAGCACGTACTGGATCACTTTTCACTCGTACCACTGGCAGTGGGCGACGCCAGCAGCGATGAAGTAGCACAAGTCATCAATTTGTTATGGGGCGGGCCTGAAACGTTGATCGTGATCAGTTCCGATCTCTCTCATTACTTGCCTTACAGCTTGGCTCAACGGGTTGATCATGATACCTGTGAAACCATTCTGGATCTGAACGACAACATCAATCACCAACAAGCCTGTGGCGCAACGCCTATCCGCGGCCTATTGAAGGTTGCCAAACAGCGGTTCCTGACCCCCTATCTGCTGGATATGCGAAATTCTGGCGATACAGCTGGCGATAAGGAACGCGTTGTTGGCTATGCAGCCTTTGCTTTTATTGAGCCAGCATCATGATTGATACTGCCTATGGCCCATTGGTATTGAACCTGGCCCGACAAGCCATTGCCGGATCACTGGGCCTTCCCTGCCATCCACCCGAACTTCCAGCAGCACTGCAAGTGTCTGGTGCCAGCTTTGTCACCCTAAAACGACAGGGTGCGCTGCGTGGTTGCAT
This sequence comes from Chitinivorax sp. B, assembly GCF_005503445.1. Taxonomy (NCBI): domain Bacteria; kingdom Pseudomonadati; phylum Pseudomonadota; class Betaproteobacteria; genus Chitinivorax; species Chitinivorax sp. B. The sequence goes on from NZ_SCOH01000004.1 coordinate 81,543, forward strand.
TGGCAGCTTGGAGCCCCACCGTCCTTTAGCCGATGATATCCATCACAATGCCATTGGTGCCGCGCACCGCGATCCAAGATTCCCACCGCTGTCGCTGGAAGAATGGCCGGATACGACGGTGGAAGTGTCAATCCTAACACCTGCCGAGCCCATGTTTGTTACCGACGAAATGGATTTGTTGCGCAAACTTCGTCCGGGCGTCGATGGCGTCACACTGAGCTATCGTGACCACCAAGCCACTTTTTTACCCCAAGTATGGGAGCAGCTACCCGAGCCCGTTGAATTCATCCATCAATTGAAACGCAAAGCTGGCTGGTCGATGGATTTCTGGTCGGATCAGTTGATGGTGTTTCGCTACCAGGTACAAAAGTTTGCCGATCCGGCAAGAAATCGAGGTTGAAATGACACTCCATCATCCCGCCCAATACTGGCACATGCTGGACGATGGCCGCATGCAGTGTGACCTGTGTCCTCGCGACTGTCGACTTCATGAAGGACAACAAGGCCTTTGCTTTGTCCGAATGCGGCAGAACAACCAGATGGTGCTGACCACATATGGCCGATCTTCCGGTTTTTGTATCGATCCCATCGAGAAAAAACCACTCAATCATTTTTACCCTGGATCCAGCGTTCTGAGCTTTGGTACCGCTGGTTGCAACCTAGCCTGCAAGTTTTGCCAAAACTGGGATATCTCCAAATCCCGCGAGATGGATACGCTCGCAGATGCAGCCTCTCCAACGACTATCGCCCGTGCAGCACAAGCAAGCCATTGTCGCAGCGTTGCGTTCACTTATAACGACCCGGTGATTTTTGCCGAGTATGCAATGGATATAGCTGATGCTTGCCACGATCTTGGGATCCAGACCGTTGCAGTCACTGCAGGTTACATTCACAAAGCCCCACGACAAGCGTTCTACGCCAAAATGGATGCTGCCAATGTCGATCTGAAGGGATTTACCGACGAGTTCTACGTCAAACTTTGTGGGGCCCGATTGACCCCTGTACTGGATACTCTCTCCTACCTGCATCACGAGACAAATGTCTGGCTGGAGATCACCACATTGTTGATCCCCGGGCATAATGACAGCAGCCAGGAAATCAGTTCGCAATGCGAGTGGATTGCACGCGAACTTGGGCCAACCGTGCCACTCCATTTCACTGCATTCCATCCAGACCACAAGATGCGAAATGTGCCGCAAACACCAGCAACTACCTTGTACCGAGCCAGAAATATCGCACAGCAAACCGGCTTGCAATATGTTTACACAGGCAACATCGTGGATACCGAGGGCGGTACCACTTACTGCCCAAGTTGCCATTCTGTAGTCATTGTTCGTGATTGGCATGCCATTGTGGACTATCAACTGGATGAGCAAGGTCGCTGCCAACAATGCCACACGGCCATCAACGGCCGATTCGACAGCTTTCACCATGCTTTTGGACGGCGCCGAATTCCAATTCACCTTGGCACATAGCATTCGCACCATTGCCTACTGGCAGTGGGAGCAGTCATCACCAAAAGCAAAGAGCTGACCTATCATTACGAGTGCCAGCTTTTTACCTACAACGCACATACACATATGAACTCAAGCTGGCCATAAGTCGGCCGTTGGCGACCAGTTACTCGATTCACCCAGAAAGCCTTACATTCGTTCACTACAATCAGAAGCAGCCATTTTGCGTGAGCATGATCCATGGTCGCACCTACCTTACCTACGAATGAGACCGAACGGCTGGCATCGCTTTACCAGATGCACCTGCTGGATACACCGGCCGACGCCACATTTGATCGCATCGTAAGGCTGGCCCGGCAGCATTTTCATGTTCCGATGGCATTCATCTCACTCATTGACAGTGAACGCCAGTGGTTCAAATCCACACTAGGATTCAAACTACGCACCTGGCCCAGAAACCAGTCCTTTTGCGGCCATACCATCCTGCAGCAGCAAACGCTGATCATCCCGGATACACTGAATGATGAGCGCTTTGCAAAAAACCCGCTGGTGACCGGCCCACCTGACATTCGTTTTTATGCCGGACATCCCCTGCTCAACCATGAAGGATATGCGGTAGGAACACTCGCGTTACTGGACATTGTGCCGCGAGACTTGTCGCTTGAAGAATTGCAGTCACTGCATGACTTGGTGGATTGGGTAGAAACCGAACTCTGGGTTCGCGATTTGGCGCATACCCAACGAGATCTGCTGGCAGAGCTGGATGAAATACGTCGTGAAAGTTATATCGACCCTATGTTGCGCACCTGGAATCACCATGCCATTGAAGACATCCTGCAGCGCGAAGTAGCCAAAGCCAGCCGCGATCAGCGGACCTTGGCTGCCATGCTGGTGAATTTCGATCAGTTCGATGTCATTCGTGCGCAATATGACGCGGCTGTTGCAGAAGCGGTACTGTTCGAAGCAGCAGACCGCATCCGACACGCCATCCGCAGCTACGATGCCATTGGCCACTGGCAAGGCGCCCAGTTTCTGGTGATTTTCCCTTCTCCCGGCGGGGAAAGAGTCAAAGCAATCGGCGAAAAAGTGCGTAATCAGCTATTGTCCCGCCCATTGGAAATCGACCAGTCAACCATCCCGCTACATGCCAGCATGGGCTTAGTCGCAGTTGACTTCCAACATGGCCAACCCACTTGCAACAACATATTGGATAAGTTACAGCTGGCGTTGAGGCAGGCACAACGGACCGGACCTGATCAAATCATTCGTATCGACCTGCCCTGAACATCATCAAACAGGCAAGACAGGCTTCCAAGCGGTTTCCCCAATCGTTTATCGGGAAAACAGATGTATAATTCGGTCAGGACGCCGCGCCCCTATATGCGGCTTTTTGAGGCTTACGCAATGGACTCCAGTAGTAGTCACTATTTAACGCTCCAAGCAATCAACATAGCCTAACCCGCGGGCGCTCTTTTTCGCCGCCCGCATTCGCCGGGTAAGAGAGCGCCATGAACGCAAACGAACAAAAACCGCAGGAAAGCCTGCAAGAAAGCCTGCAACAGGTTCAACGCCTGATTGCACGTCACAAGCTGGTTGAAGGGCTGGTCCACAAGCAGGACATGCCCAAGCACGATCTCGTCGAAACTCTCGTCCATCGTCAAAACCTGGTTGAGCTACAGCAGAAGCTGGAGCAACTTCACCCTGCCGATATTGCGCACATTCTAGAGGCTCTACCTGTTGACGAGCGCCTGCTGGTATGGGACATGGTCAAGGCTGATCGGGATGGCGACATCCTGCTCGAAGTATCCGATGCCGTGCGGGAGACCTTGCTCGCACACATGGATAGCGATGAAATCCTAGCAGCAGCCGAGCAACTGGATGCAGACGAAATTGCCGATCTGGCACCGGATTTGCCACAAGCAATTGTCCATGAGCTGATGGATTCGCTCGACAAGGAAGAACGTGAGCAAGTCCAAAGCGCCCTTTCTTATGACGAGCACCAAGTTGGTGGGATGATGGACTTCGAGATGGTGACGATCCGCGATGATGTCACACTGGAAGTAGTCCTGCGCTATCTGCGCCGATTTGATGAACTACCCAATCACACCGACAAACTGTTTGTCGTCGACAAAGCCGAGAAGCTGAAGGGTATCCTGCCGATCAAACGCCTGCTGGTGAATGATCCAGATAAGTCCGTAGCTGAAATCATGGCACAGGATATGGTCACCTTTCACCCGGAGGAAGATGCAGGTGATGCAGCTCAAGCCTTTGAACGTTATGACCTGATCTCGGCGCCGGTAATAGACCGTGGCGGCAAATTGATCGGCCGGCTGACCGTGGACATGATGGTCGACGTGATTCGTGAAGAAACCGAAAATGAGATGTTGAACCTCGCAGGTCTGCGAGAGGACGAGGATCTGTTCTCGTCGGTGTGGGCATCCGCCAAAAACCGTTGGCCCTGGCTGGCCATCAACATTTGCACCGCCTTTGTTGCGTCACGGGTGATTGGCGCATTTGAAAATACCATCAGTAGTCTGGTAGCGCTTTCTACCTTGATGACCATTGTTGCCGGAATTGGCGGCAACACAGGTAATCAGACGTCAACCTTAATCATTCGTGGCCTGGCGCTGAATCAGATCAATGCCAGCAATGCCCGCCGCCTGATCATCAAAGAATTGGGTATTGCATTGCTTAATGGCCTGGTTTGGGGCAGTGTCATGGGTTTTATTGCTTGGCTGCTTTACAAACAGGTATCGCTAGGACTTGTGATGATGGCCGCCATGGTACTCAACTTCCAGGTTGCAGCATTGGTCGGCATTTTTGTTCCGCTAACCATGCACAAAATGGGGCGTGACCCCGCATTTGGCTCAAGTGTGCTACTGACTGCGACGACTGACAGTATGGGCTTCTTCATATTTCTTGGTCTCGCAACAGCATTTCTGCTTTAAGCCGAACCAATACAGGCAGGTTCAATACCTGCCTATCTGGTCAATTAATAATGCCTATCATCCGCCAGTTGGTTCAGATACCTTCGCCAGCAGGTTTATCTCCACTGCTACAAATTAATTGATTCGTCTAACGGATTCGCGCACGATCAACTCTAGTGTTAAATCAGGCGAATCCACAGGTTCACCACGTATCAGCTGCAACAATGATTGCGCAGCCATCAAACCCGCTTCGTAAACAGGTTGTCGGACCGTCGTCAAAGGTGGCGTGGCGTAACTTGAGGCAGGCAGATCATCGAAACCAATGATCGATATGTCCTCCGGTACCCGGATACCTCGTCGGTATAGTGCCAAGCGGGCACCGTAGGCGCTCTGATCATTTGCAGCAAAAATGGCCGTGAATTGTTGACGTGACTCCAATAACTGGTTGACAGCAAGCATGCCGCCACTTTCCAGAAAATTGCCTTGCACAACCATATCGGGCTCGTAAGCGATACGTTCATTCATCAGCGCATCGCGATAGCCCTCCAACCGCACGCGCGCATCTTCGTGTTCAACTGGCCCTGCGATAAACGCAATACGCCGGTGCCCCATTTCGATCAAATGCTGTGTAGCAAGTCGCGCACCATTGTATTGATCGAATTTAATGCCCAATGCGCGCCTGGCCGCCAACCGATGGCCTGTCGCCACAATCGGAATACGCTGTGCAAATGTAGTGATCTGCGCTTCAGACAAACTGCCGGACAAGATCACGATGCCGTCGACACGGCGAGCGATCAGTAATTCGACCCGGTCGCTTTCCTCGTCCTGCTGCCAATGACCACTGACAATTAAGGGGGCATAACCTGTGCCGATCAAGGCAGATTCAATACCGCGCAACGATTCCGTAAAAAACGGGCTGACCACATCCTGCGTCAGAATGCCGATCGTCATGGCCCGACCGCTCTTTAGGCTTTGTGCAAGTAAATTGGGTTTGTAGTTGAGCTGCGCGATGGCTTGTTCCACTGCGCGGCGCTTGGCATCTGAGACCCTGGCCGAGCCATTCAAAATGCGAGATACCGTTGCTGGTGAAACCCCTGCGGCACGAGCAACTTCGTGCACAGTGGCTGTTGGTGAGTAGTCCGTCATTATTTTAGTCATCCCTTTGCCAAGTGGGTATCCCAACATGGCGTCAAACATGCCAACGATATCCCTAAATTGTCTTACTTCCAACTATATATGGCGAGTTGATTGGTTTTTTACATCAAAACGATGCAAAAAATGCATGATTTTCATACTTCATATCAATTCGCAGCATTGCTTTGTCAGATTGGTCACAAATTGAATTTAAGTTGATGAAGCAAAAAGTTGTGTCATGCCTATTGCATGTTGATGTGAACTATCGCTATTATGAAATCGTTTTCAAATCATCACAAGCAATCAGGAGCAACTTTTTTTGCCATATGACGTGTTTGCAGTGCCAATAGCTTACCTTATCACCCGGAAACCCGCCTCGAAGCAAAGCCAGTAGTTAGTTTGACTCATCTGATGCAGTATTTGTTTACCAAAGTAGTCGTTACATAAGACGAAGTCGTTCCAACTTGCCAAACTAGGCAGTCGAGCATGACTCATTCGGAGAATAGACACGATGAATCCTTCGCATCTGATTGCCAGACAACATACTTCCTGTCACTTATATTCAGAAAATACTAAATATCACCCACTGTTGTTAGGTCACTCCAGCAGCCGTTCCGCTAAAGATATTGAGCTTCAACCTAATGATTTATCTATTGAAAATAAAGAAAATCATGGTGACTTGGCTATCAACAACAGTGATAGTCGTCAGTCAACGACTGAAAACGGTTACATCTTCCTTTGTAAATCATTCTCTGGTACTGCATATCACGAATCATTTCGTGTGAAAATATCCCATTATTGCAACGCAATATCTGAAAGCAGATACATCATCTGGAACAAATTCAGGCTGGATAGGCACGTATTGATATGAGGCCAGCAAAGCGTTACCTGATTCGCATTCAGGTCATTACATAATCACGGTTTGTCACATCAGATCAAATATTGAGGAAGGAAAAAGGACTCACCTTCCAACATGACATTGTGGTAAAAAGTTGGGCCGACATGCCCAAAAAAATTGAGCCCAAATGATGAACATGGCGGTCATTAATTGTTAACCGTCGCATATCCTGATTCCATGCCTACTGGGACCGAAAATGACCAAGCAGCACATTGAATATGCCCCCTCGACAGATCGTTGAATAGTCAAGATGCACTTTAAGCTAGAAAAAAACAAACAAGATACGCCACAATTCGCGCCCGCTCTATTACGCAATCGTCAGGACGATGTATCAAGCAAGTACCGATCATGCCAAAGCACAATGATGAGCAATTGTTATAGCGCCGGCTGGGGATGATCAGTATTGATGAGTAGGCAACGACCACATACCACGTTGCGCTTCGCCTTTAACAGTAATGAAACAGCAAACCAATGAAGTCCCGCATGACAGGGACTGGTATGGATTCCACCAGGATGGAGGAGCAATAAAATGAAATTTAGCTTGAAGCGTTCAATGATTGCACTGATGCTGACAATAGGTAGTACGGTGCAGGCCAATACAACAATTACCATCGCCTCGTTTCCCGATCTGGACAGATCGGCCAAGGTCGCCATCCCACTTTGGAAGAAGAAATATCCCAAGATTGACATCAAGGTAGTATCACTCAGCTATGCTGACCACCACAATGCCATGACAACCGCGCTAGCAACGGGGGCTAACTTACCTGATGTCATGGCGGTGGATATGGGCTTCATTGGTAAGTTTGCCGAATCAGGTGGACTGGAGGACCTTAGCAAAGCACCCTATAACGGCTTGCAGCTCAAAGATAAGCTGGCCCGGTTTTCCATACCACTAGCCATGAGTGGCACCGGTGCCTTATCCGCAATGCCAACCGACATTGGACCTGGTGCACTCTTTTACCGCAAGGATCTACTGGATAAAGCTGGAGTATCTGAAGAAGACCTGACCAAATCGTGGGAATCGTTCATTGAGGTTGGCAAAAAGATCAAGGCTAGTACTGGCGCGTATATGTTGGCCAGCGCTAATGACATCAAGGACATCTACATTCGAGCTGGCCTGCAGGATGGCGAAGGGATCTATTTTGATAAAACCGGCAAGGTACTGGTGAACTCACCCCGTTTCGAGAAAGCCTTTCAGTTGGCCAAGCAGGCACGAGCGGCAGGCATTGACAGCAAAGTCAATGCTTGGTCAAACGAATGGTCTGAAAGCTTCAAGCGCAACAAGATCGCTGCCCAGATGATGGGGGCCTGGCTGGCTGGCCATCTGCACAATTGGCTGGCGCCAGATCAAAAAGGCAAGTGGCGATCCGCCGTGCTGCCTGGTGGTGTTTATGCATCATGGGGCGGTTCGTTCTATGCGATCCCCAAAAAAGCCAAGAACAAAGCCCTGGCTTGGGAATTTATCAAGTTGATGACAACCGATAAGGAACAGCAGTTAAGCGCTTTCCGCACTGTGGATGCCTTCCCAGCTTTACTTGAAGCACAGACAGATCCATTTATCGATCAACCGATTGACTATCTGGGTGGACAAAAAGCTCGGCGTCAATGGCTGGAAACGGCACGCCGGATCCCGGCTGTCGATGTCGACAAATTTGATCCGGTTGCAAATGAAATCGTTAATACAGAACTGGAAAAAGTACTGGAACAGGGCAAGGACATCAAGACAGCCCTGACGGATGCCAAAAACCTGATCGAACGCCGTGTACGTCGTTGAATTACTTCTGCCGGGGATGTGGCAAGTTTCTCTCAACTCACCGGCACCCCATCTCTAACGCTGATCCGAATGAGATAAGCAATGACGATTTCCAGCTCGACCGCGGTCAACTTCGACCCACCCGTTGCCACCATGCCCCGCCACCGCAAGCTCAAACTGTGGGATTGGGCACCCTATGTATTCATCAGCCCATTTTTCATTCTGTTCCTGATCTTTGGGGCGTTTCCGCTGGGCTTTTCAATCTACCTGTCGTTTCATCAATGGGATCCAGCCATGGGGCTGGAGGCAATGAAATGGGTCGGTTTGGAGAATTACATCTTTGTATTGGGTGACGATTGGTTTCGGCAATCACTTTGGAACACCATCTGGATTGCGATCGTATCCGGCGCACCGCAACACCTGATTGCCATTCCGCTGGCCTTTTTTCTGAACATTGCTTTCGGCCATTGGCGCAATACCGTGGTAGGTATGTACTTTTTGCCCTTCATCACCTCGACAGTAGCGATTGCTCTGGTTTTCAATTCACTGTTTTCACGCGAGTTTGGTGTAGTCAACCAGCTCCTGACCCATCTTGGCCACCTGCCGATACTGGAGTGGGTGTTTCCGTCAACCAATATCGACTGGACCAAACCCGAATACGTACGCTGGCAAATCGCTTTTGTCGTGTGGTGGCGTTATCTGGGATGGAATACCGTTCTCTATCTGGCTGCCCTGCAGACCATTCCCCGTGATCTGTATGAGGCCGCCCTGGTTGATGGAGCAACCCGGTGGCAACAGTTCTGGCACGTCACGGTCCCATTACTGAAGCCCATGATGTTCTTCGCCATCACACTAACGCTGATTGGCAACCTGCAACTGTTCGAAGAACCGTTCATCTTGACGGGGGGTACAGGTGGAATCGGGCAGGTAGGCAAAACTGCCGCCATGCACATGTATAACACTGCCTTTGTCGAAAGCGATTTCGGTACGGCATCGGCAGTGGCGTGGCTGTTGTTTCTGTTTATTGCAGTGCTGACATGGCTGAACAATAAACTGTTCAATCATTCAGGGCTGAAAGACCACTGACGCCCGGGGAACCATCATGCAACACAAGCTGACAGTCTCGTCGATTGCTGCCTACGCTGTGGTATTAGGTGGCGCCGTGATCATGCTGTTACCATTTTGGTTCATGTTCGTGTTTGCTACCCGAAGCGATGCGGAGATCTTGTCAGTACCGCCTCCCATCTGGTTTGGCAATGCATTGCTCGCAAACCTGAACCAATTGCTGGAACGATTGCCCTATTTCTGGCACAACCTGAGCATGAGTTTTTATGTGGCCACCGCCACCACGTTGGCTAATCTGTTTTTCTGCAGCCTCGCGGGTTATGGTTTCGCTATGTACGACTTCAAGTACAAGGGTACAGCCTTCGCTATTGTATTGGGGACCACGCTGCTACCGGCATTTCTCAGCATGATTCCATCAGTGTTGATCTTCACGTTGTTCGATTGGATGAATCAGCCACGCGCCTTGATTGTGCCAGGTATGTGTGCCGCCTTCGGCGTATTCATGATGCGGCAGTACATCGCTACCGCGATCCCCAAAGACCTGATCGAAGCAGCCCGCATTGATGGCTGTACCGAGTTCGGTATCTTCTGGCGGATCATCGTGCCGTTGGTAACACCCGCTTTCGGCACGTTGGGACTGGTCACGTTCATCGGCACCTGGAACAACTTCATGAGCCCATTGGTAGTGATGCGAGATATGGAAATGTTCACAGTACCACTGGCACTGCGGTCACTAGCAGGCACAGGTCAAGTGCCCTACGGTGCCATTGCAGCCGGCTCGGCCATTGCTGTACTGCCTTTGCTGGTGATGTTTGTATTGGCGTCAAAGCGTTTGATAGAAGGCATGACCGCCGGGGCAGTCAAGGCATGATGACAACAACGATAGATCGGTTTGATCAACTTACAAGCCCTTTGTATGGGCGAGAGAACCCAACAATGAAACCCACTGATACACAATTCATGCAGTTTCCCCGCGACTTTCTATGGGGGGCAGCAACCAGCGCTTACCAGATCGAGGGGGCAGCAGATATCGATGGTCGCGGTCCGTCCATCTGGGACACCTTCAGTCGTACGCCAGGTAAGACTCGCAATGGTGAAACTGGTGATATAGCCTGCGAACACTATTTCAGATATGAAAACGATATCAAATTGATGTCCGATCTGGGCCTGAGTGGCTATCGTTTTTCCCTATCCTGGTCACGCGTACAACCAGACGGCAAAGGTACCTGGAATGAAAAAGGCTGGGATTTCTATGACCGGTTGGTCGATGAACTGCTGGAACACGGCATCCGCCCTTTTGCCACCTTGTTCCATTGGGATCTGCCACAAACCCTACAACAGGAAGGTGGGCTCACTAACCGTGTCGTAGCTGATTATTTTGCCAATTATGCGGCGCAAGCAGTACATCGCCTTGGGGACCGCTTGGCCAGCTTGGCTACCTTGAACGAACCATGGTGCTCTGCTGTTCTTGGTCATGAACAGGGCAAATTCGCCCCCGGTCTACGTGATACCAAGTTGGCTTATCAGGCTGCGCACACCTTATTGTTAATGCATGGAAAAGCCATCCAAGCCATGCGTGGCACTCTAGCCAGCTTGCCACTCGGTATTGTGCTGAATCAAGCGCCTATCCATACCGCCACCAACAGCGAGGCTGATCGTCAGCAGGCAGCCATCGACTACGCGTTGTTTGTGCAATGGTATATGGACCCTATCTTCAATGGTTGCTACCCGACCTTAGGGCTGGAAACCTTGGGTAAAAATGCCCCACACTACAATGAAAACGATTTCGGATTAATTTCACAGCCCATTGATTTCCTCGGTATCAACTATTACACCCGTGGTTGGACCAGCACCAGCAAACCACCCATACAACCACCAGCACCTTACGGTGTCAATGACATGGGTTGGGAGACCTACCCAGAAGGGCTGACCGAGCTGCTATTTGAGCTCCAAGCCAAATACAAGTTACCCCCCATCTATATCACCGAAAACGGAATGGCAGTGGCAGACCAATGCATTGATGGCCGGGTCACCGATACCCCACGTATCAACTTTGTACAACATCATCTGCAGGCACTGAACCATGCCATGCAGCGCGGGCTGGATGTCCGCGGCTATTTCTACTGGAGCCTGTTTGACAACTACGAATGGGATTCCGGCTACGACAAACGCTTTGGCCTGATCCATGTCGATTACACCACCCAGCAACGCACGTTGAAAGATAGTGCTTTGTGGTATCGCGACTTCATCGCTAAGGCTCGCCTGGGCATCCCACTTGAGACCTGAGCATGACTATCGCCCCCCCTCATCTGGTCGAGAAAAGCTACGATAGACGCCATCGTGTCATTCATGACATCAATCTAAAAGCCCAACCCAGCGAATACATCGTGTTCGTTGGGCTGTTCGGTGTTTATCTGCAATTACAAGCTGACAAATGTGCGCTGTTCAACCGAGCCTGCCATGCCATCACAAGGCGGCTTTTTGTTGCAATAAAAATGAAAACGATTTCCTAGCAAGCCATCGACCATCACCCATGATCACTCTCCGCCACAAAACAACGTGGTGTTTGGCGGGGTCGGTATCCCCACCACCCCGTATTTTCTTCATATGGCGTTTTCCTAAAGCGCGTCAGCAGCTCAACCTGACAACTTCATTGCAAGTCCCTGCAGTGCTGTTGTCAGGTTCAACTGCAGCATGAATCAATTTGTGATTGGCAGCGGTTACAAGGCTTACCACCCGATTACAAGCAGATTTCAGGATGCTTTGCATCCATTCTTGTCCGGCAGCAAACGGGCCCGCGACGGTTTCGCCAAGTTGACGCCCCAACCCGGCACCGATTCGCCACTGTCTTGACTTCACCGGTACACAATCACAATAAGGAGACAACAATGAAGTGGCAGTTGAAGGCAAGCATTGGGATAGTCATATCTGGCTTGGTGCAATTGACCAATGCCGGACAATTTGAATTCAATGGCTATATGCGCGCCGGTGTCGGGCTGAACAGCAAAGGGGGAACACAAGTCTGCTTCGGTTTGCCTGGTGCCGATACCAAATGGCGACTGGGCAATGAATGCGATTATGTAATCGAACCCAACCTGATCTACCAATTTGGCAAGCAGGATGATGGATCAAGTTGGAAAGTACAATTCATGCCTTCCGTCTACCGCGCCTGGGGACAAAATGAGTTTGGTGACGATATTCGAGACAATGGCGTGCCTGTCGGCAAGTACCATGGCACTGATGAACTGATCACCCGCATGGGCCAAGTCTTCATCGCCAGCGAGAATATACCGCAACTGGGCGATGGTGGCGTATGGGCCGGTCGGCGATTCTATGACCGGGTACAGTTGGGTATCAACGACCAGTTTCTGGAAAACCACGATGGTGATGGTGCGGGCATCGAAAATATCCATCTCGGCGACGCCCGCCTGAGTTACGCCTTGCTGATGAACCCACGTGCTGGCACCCGAACCAAAACCGGGATCAACAGCGCTAACAACCAAACCTATGAACATGCCTTCCGCCTGACAGATATCAAAACCGTGACAAATGGCAGCCTGGCCATCTATGCAGGCCATCGCCGCAACGCGTATAGCCCCGATATCGTCGACAACGTCGAGCACAAAAGCGATAAAACCTATTCGCGTATTGGCGTCTATCACAACCTGGCCACGCCAAGCACGGGGGGCAGCAACTTCCTAGGCTTCAAATACGAGAAACAGGATCAGACCAAGATTTGGCGCGTAGTCACACAGCAAACCGGCATGATTGCCAGTGTTGGAACTGGCTGGGACCTCATAACGGAATACCGGGTAACCGATAACAATAGCAAACAGGAGAAATGGTTCTCGATCGGTGCTCGCACTGATACCCACGTCATTGGCCCGTTCCGTTTCCTTGTCGAACTTGGCAACGATCAGGTCAAACCCAATGAAGGCGAAACCCGCAACATGACCAAACTGACACTGATGGGCGCTATTTCAGCCGGCAAAGACCCTGGCTCCCGCCCGACCTTTCGCCTGTTCTACACCTACGCAAAATGGAACGAGGCCGCCCGAAAAGTACTGGCCAACAATTGGATAACAGGTGACCGCACCAACCGTGTATACGGCAACGACACCAGCGGTGCTTCGATTGGAGCCCAGGTCGAGGCCTGGTGGTAATCCATTCATTACGACATACGACGATGGTGGGGTAACACCCATCATCGCCTGATTGCTACAGCTCACTGATATGAACCACTTCTACAAATGACTGCCGCGTCTCCGTCACTCGACGAATCCACCGTCTGAAGGCTATAGGCATAGTGCAAATCAACCGACATCGGCAGGGTGCGGCCCATTGGCATCACTTAACCTCGCCCGTGTAAATTTGTCTGTCCCTGCTGCCTGCCCCTGCCTGATATAACTGAGTAGATAAGCTTCATCAGTCACTGGTGACTTGGACTTGATCATCAGACATGCAAACCATACAAACCCAGAAGAAACACCCGAACAAGCCAACAAGATCAAATCTCATCAAGTGCACCTTGCAAGTGACGTTGATCGGCCCACAAATCAATTTGCCAGTGCCCATTTTGATAAGATAGCCAGTTCAACGCCGCATTGGGAATAGGATAGTCGCGTGGCTCGTTGATCGCCGCACCAGTTGCCAGCCTATTCACCATGTGTAACACGCCTCCATGGGTCACAACCAACACCGTCATGCCGACATGGGTCGCCACAATTTGCCGTAATGCCATACTGACACGCGCTGCAAAACCAACCAGAGATTCGCCACCATCGGGCAAAGTAAAATGCAAATCACGTGCTGCAAATGTTGCATGGATAGCTGGATGTAACTGTGCAGCTTCCGCATGCGTCAACCCTTGGAACACACCGAAATGTCGCTCGCGCAACAGTTGCATTTCAACAATTGGCAAACCCAGTTGTAATGCCGCGGCCCCCGCTGTTTGGCGAGCCCGGGTCAGGTCGCTGCTGTAAATGGCATGGAAAGTATGCACAGACAATCCATTGGCTGTTGCCTCTGCTTGTGCCAAACCATTTGCATTCAACCGGATATCAAGATGACCTTGCAGACGACGTTCGACATTCCAGTCCGTTTCGCCATGGCGTACCAGGCACAGCCTTGTTTTCATCCCACAACCACCTGTGTCAAAACAGCTATTCTACAAGCGTGGTAGGAAGATCATGCAAAAGAAAACGCCTTGCAGTCGGCAAGGCGTTCTGGGAGAAAATTGGAGTGGCAGCTTACACTGCCACCCCAAGCTACCTGCCACGATCAGCGCGGCACGGCAGGGGCAAATCAGGCGCCGGGCTTAGTCAGCTCAGACCAAACCACATATACGCAGCCCGCACTTTATCCCTAGCACTCGTAAGGATACTTGATAATTTGTGCGTTTAACGGCGTTATTATTCGGGATTACCCGAATCCAGGTCACATTGTTATTTCATTGGGATCTTCTGATCCAACACTGCCACCGCCGTAATTGCATTATCCGGGCTACCTTCAATGATCCTGTCCGAATAGGTTAGATAGGTCAGTGCATTCCGTTTCGGGTCCACAATGCGTACGACACGTACATGCTTGAAAATGAATGACGCACTCTCTCGAAACACTTCCTCCTGCTTTGGCAGTGGTTTCACAAACTTGATCGGCCCCACTTGCCGACATGCAACCGAAAACCGGGATGGATCTTTTGCCAGGCCAATCGCTCCTTTAAAGCCACCAGTCTTGGCACGCGATACGTAGCAAGACACACCTTGCACAATTGGGTCGTCAAATGCTTCCACCACAACCTTGTGATCCGGCCCCAGCAATTGAAAAGCCGTATCCACCGAGCCGATCTCCTCGGCCCCGGCCAAACCACACCAAGCAATCATCACACCTGCCAGAAATCGTTTCATTTTCTCCCCTTCAGTTTGCAATTGGCGCTTGAAAACACCATATCCTCTGACCAGCGGTCGGCATGGCACTTGCACCTATTCACAATCAATGCAACCATACTGTCAATAATAACAGTCAATTTACCACTATGTACGACCTAAAGCTTACTGCGGAATCCGTTCGCCTGATTCAACTTGCTGCACAAGGCCTATTGACCAAACCACGTCGTAAAGCCACCAAGACCGATGTGCTACATACAATCCGGCAGATGGGTGCATTGCAAATCGATACCATTCACGTCGTAGCCCGTAGCCCCTATCTGGTGTTGTGGAGCCGGTTAGGCGCCTATCAATCGAGTTGGCTGGATGAGCACCTGGCAGAAGGGGCACTGTTTGAATATTGGGCACATGAAGCCTGTTTTCTACCCCGCGAGGACTATGGATTGTTTCGCCATCGAATGGTTGACCCGTTATCAATGGGCTGGAAATACTCGCATCAATGGATGGAACAACATCAGGCAGCCATTGCTGAATTGTTGCAGCACATCCGTAACAATGGCCCGGTTCGTTCCGTCGATTTTGAGAGAAAAGATGGCAAAGGTGGTGGTTGGTGGAGTTGGAAACCAGAAAAACGTTCATTGGAAGTCCTGTTCACCGCCGGTGTATTGATGGTTGCCCGCCGACAACAGTTTCAACGGGTCTATGACCTTCGGGAACGCGTTCTGCCCGACTGGGACGATGTCCGTGATCTCAAACCAGATGACCAATGCAAAGCCCAGTTATGGGAACAGGCAGTCCAGGCATTGGGTGTCGCCCGCGCCAGCTGGATTGGCGACTACTATCGCACTGGCCGCCTCGTACCACAACCTGCCTTACATCGGCTATGTGACGAGGGCAGATTGGTCTGCGCCCGTGTAGATGGCTGGAAGGATGAGGTCTATCTTCACCCCTCCCATCTTGCCCTGGTTCAGCAAGCCATGGCAGGGGAACTGACGGCAACCCACAGCACGCTGCTATCTCCGTTCGACCCACTGGTCTGGGATCGTAAACGTGCATCGCAACTATTCGGCTTTGACTACAAAATTGAATGTTATACCCCAGCCCCAAAGCGGCAATTCGGTTACTTTGTACTACCCATACTTCGCCGTGGACAACTGGTGGGCCGACTGGATGCCAAGGCCCATCGCCAGCAGGGCATTTTCGAAGTGAAAGCGCTGTATCTCGAACCAGGTATTCGTACCAGTAAAACCCTTGCCAGAGATGTCGCTCAATCCATACAAGCCTGCGCAGACTGGCATGGCACCCCTCGGGTAGTGGTTGCTCGCTGTGAGCATACCGACTTCCTGAAGCAGTTACGTGCCACACTGTCGGAAAAGGAAGGCCACACACAGTAGAATGGATAACAACCCTCTATTGTCGAGCCCCATCTATGCGAATCTTTCTCACCGGCGCCACCGGTTTTGTCGGCCGTCATCTGATTCCCCGTCTTCAGGCGGATCAGCACCAAGTTGTCGCATTGGTCAGACAGGACAAAGCAGCCGCTGAGTTGTCGAGTATTGGAGTTGAAGTCGTGCGCGGCGACCTGCGCGATATTCTGCCTTGGGGGGAAGCCATGACCGGCTGTGACTGCCTGATCCATGCCGCAGCCAAAGTTGCAACCTGGGGAGTCTGGCGAGATTTTGAGCAACACAATATCGTGGCAACACAAAAGCTGCTGGAAGCCGCACGGTACACCGGCATTTCCCGGTTCATCTACATTAGCAGTGAATCGGTCATGCAAGGCCCACTACCATTGGTGGATGTCGACGAAACATCGCACACCGACCAACATGTATCCTATTACGGTCGCAGCAAATATCTTGCTGAACAGGCTGTTCTTGCCCATCAGGGCAATATGCAATGCATTGTGCTACGTCCCACTTTCGTCTGGGGCCGGCATTGCCCTGCTATTGACACCATTACCCGCAAAGCACGACGTGGCATGTTCATCTGGGTGGATGATGGTCGTTCACCTTTTGAACATTTACATGTACTTAACCTGGTCGAAGCCATTACCTTGTCGCTACACAAGGGCCGCCACCGCGATATCATGTTGATCACGGATGGAGAACGCCACACGGTACGCGATTTTTTCGTCCCATTACTCGCCACACTTGGCGCCCCTTTACCTACCCGCTCGTTTCGTGGCAGCACACTCGCCGGATTCGTCAACATCACAGAGCGCCTCTGGCAAACATTGCACCTACCGTTTTCCCCACCCATCAACCGTTTCGAACTGGCCTTCGTGTCGCAGCCACGGCGGTTCAAGATTCAGCGTGCAATGGACATTCTCGGATACGAACCAGTTATCAGTTTTAGAGAGGGAATTGGTGCTTTACGGCAATAGGAACACAGGCAACACTACTTACTACCATGTCACTTGTCGGCAACTCAGGCAATACCTTGCTGAACGGTTCCCCACACTGCGTGATCCAGCAATTGGACATCATCCTGGTCATTACAGCATTACCTGCAATTTCACCGTCTATGGTCGGACGGCATCAGATCAGGTAATCCCCGCTGGCCATTGCACTGATGCCACGGTGGCCATAGCAAGATTCTGAAACCTGTATCACCGCCAGCTTGGTGATCGAGGCAATGTCAACCCACGGTGCCTGTTCCAATCAATTTGCAGTCGCAATTTGTGCGTTGACATGCATGGGCAGCGCATTGGGATCAAATGGTGATCGAGGCACAAATTGCTTGATCACACCTTGCTGGAAGATCAAACAATGTGTCGATCCACCGAACTGGAAGTATCCCAATTCATCCCCCTTGTTCACATGCTGCCCAACGTACACCTGAATATTGCAGGACGAAACTTCGGCCATCCCAATGAATACGCACGCCACTTCCCCAATCGATCGATGGTCCGATTGGATTACCACAATCGCCCTTGCGGCAACGGCAGTAATATAGCCTTGCGAATCATTAGGGCCAGCTGGGTCCAGCCCTTGCGATTCTGCTTCGGAATAGTATGTACCCGGCACATTGTAGGCTGCCACGATGGTGCCGCAAATGGGTGCATGCCAGCGATGGTAGTTATAGGCACTCAGGAAAGCCTGGTACACCGTGCCCTGTTCAAATGTACGGGCCAGCTCTCGGTGTTGGTTGGTAAAAATATCTTCCAACGAATAGGGTTGTGATTTAAACCAGAAATAGTCCTGCAGACTGACATTATCCTGAATATTGTAGGGCGTAGCCTCGCAAGCACTGATAACCACTTTTGGATTATCCGGTTCAGCGACTGGACGTGCCCCTGGATTGAAACGGCGAGTGAAGAAATCATTCCACGAGATAAATCCCCAATGCGGTAACGATGGATCGCATTGAATCCCTTCCATGCTATAGCCAGTGGTCGGCTTCGAATCAAAAGCCGTCGAACTGAACCAGCCTGTCGGATCATTGGTATTCAGATACGTGCAGGAATCTGCACTACTGAGATACACACACCAACTGTTCAGTATTTTCTGGAGTTGTGCATTCAGTGCCGGCTCGCGAAACAATGCAAAACCGGCTGGCATACACATCGGCCAGTCCAGCAGCGCATTCAGTGGGCAGCCGACCAGCTCGGAAGTACTGAATGGCGAAGACATGGTGATCACCTGATTGATCATTAACACCAACTCGTCAATCGATTGATAACCCAGATCAAAGTCTGCGGCCAATGCCTGATTGATTGCATTGGTAAAACCCATGCGCAGAAACGGATCATCATGGATCAGATTCGCCAATTGTTGCACCACAGGCTTAAGTCGCACATCACCACGCTGAGCTTTCGCTTTAGCCGCCAAGCCACGACGAAACCCAGCCAATACAGACTCATTATCCGGCAGCCACCCACCCAAACGACGCTTTACATTTGATACGCTGGTCATCGCACTTCTCCTTGATGTGTAGCTACAAGCTCCATGCATCCCTTACTCTACAGGCTTTGACGGACGATCAAGCGAAAGCCCACCAATACCCTCTGGATGCAGCCTAGATGACGTTTCTTACATCGCCAAATCGGGAAATGGGGAAATAGCGGCCTTAATGCCAATGCACAAACATCAAACAGTCGCACGATTACCAAGGCTTAATACTCAACACTCATATCATATTGAGGACACATGCCACTCGCAGCTGCGGTGTCTTCGTTCAAGCACAAAAAAACTTGGCGCATCATCACTGATGCGCCATACGTCGCCAGACTTCCTAACGACCTACCAATCAAAAAGTCGCATCCGATATTTGGGTTGGAATGTTCGGGTTGAGCGTGACAACATGCGTCGCCATGTTGAACAGCTGTGGCTGTATGACAAAACGCCACCCACCGTTTCGGTAGTAAAGGAAATTGAAGGCATTGGGCGCCGGCATCTGCTGATTGGCGTCACCATAGTCATCAAAGCTGATGAACGAGATAACCTCACGCCCCTGATTCCGAATGAGCTGATTGATTTGCTGATTACCCGGATGCTGATTGTGATACACCCGAATCATATTTGCACCCAATGGCGATTCCGTCACTACCAGTGCACATCCATTCATCGCGGCCGTAAACACAAACTTGCAGCGTGGATTCACTTTCGGCACATCCACAAACCCTGGTAACACCATGCCTTGTACAAAGGGACACCAATAGGCTTGAATCGGCTGGTCCCCATGAAGTACCTGCCCTACGGGTGTCAGCGTGACTTGGTGAGCTTGCCCCTCACCCTGCAAATCAAATACACCCTCTTTCAGCGTATTCAACATCGTATTCTGCATTTGATTGGCCCGGTTGGCCTGGCCTCGCATAAACCAGGCAACACCATTGATTGCTCGCTGCTTGATGTACCAGAGCGGGTCTGCCATAAAGAGTGCGTTGTGTCCGTTCATATCAACCTTAACTGGATTATTGTTGTACCCTGATGTCGCTGACAGTTAGGCAAGCCAATGCGTTGCGACACCGAAACACAGCATATGACTGCCCTCGCCCGAATTAGTTACGTAGCTAGTAACATAATGTTGGAATGGTTCGCATGGCATTCAGATCAGCGGATGAATCCCGATCGTCAGGCAAGGGTACACGCCTGGACCATAGCGGGTACCACAATGGGTCAACATGATCATCCGCGCTTACATTCCGAACATGAACACACAGAGCACGGTCGCAAGCACCAAACTGCACAAAGTTCACCTGAGTCTCGATCAAACACACGCGATTTGGCCCATCTGATTGATTAGGAAAAAAGAGCTGGAACGCATCATCCTCCCAAAAGCAAATTGGACAGATATCATTTGAACCTGGTGGTTCGGTGAATACTTCATGGCCACATCACGGGCAAGTAAACATAGTTATCACGCTATTCTCAGTTATCAGGAACAGCCAGTCCACACTCCACGACAGACATAGGCTTTCCCATATACGAATATTTCACGTGCGTCGTGATAAGGCATCACACCAGGCTGCCGATCGCCAACGCTCACCCAAGGCAAAGCAACTATGCCGCATGTCAGCGACTATATTGGAAGCACAACCTTCGTATCTTGGATGGATCTTTGACGAGTTCCTCCCAGGCAGTCATATATTGAATTTGACGGCTAGGAAAGGCAGTAGGGTTTTGTCAGACAATCATCAATTGAACACTCATGCCCAAGTCAGCGGATCAGCGACGCCATATGACACCGCAATCGAAGCTGGCTTATCCCTCGCTGGCGCCCTCGGAAATACCCCGTTATTAGCCGTCCGAAGTTTCGATCGGCGAGGTATCGTACACCATTGGAATCCCGCCTGTGAAACCAGGTATGGCATAGCCACCAAGGATGCGCTAGGCCGGCCAATGAACGATTTGTTGGATGTTGAAGAGGTCTCAGGTGAAAATCTGAACGAAGCCATTCAGCAAATCTGGCAGGGCACGTTGCCTGGCCTTTCTCGTGAATTACGGTTAAAAACAGTAGGTGGGCAAACCAAATTAGCCTACGTAACAATGTTTCCGGTGTTCCGCCATGGGCAAGTAAGCGACATATTCTGCATGGACCTCGACATCGCAGCGTTCAAGCCATTGAAAGGGTCAGTCCCCAGCGATGTACTCCGATTCAAGACCCTATTTGAACGGTCAGCTGACGCCATCATTCTGCTAAATGAGGATAGCTTTCTGGATGCAAATCCCGCTGCAATGAAGATGTTTGGCTATACCGACAAATCCGCCATGGTCGGGCAACACCCTGAGAACCTCTCCCCTCCCCTACAGCCTGATGGCCGCAACTCACGCAGTAAGGCCCGAGAAATGATCAGCCTGGCACACCAGCTTGGCAATTATCGCTTCGAGTGGGTACATCGTCGGGCATCAAACGAAGATTTCTGGGCCGAGGTGTTACTGACCGCAATATCGCCTAGCGAACAGGCCCTACTGTATGCCGTATTGCGTGACATTTCCGATCGCAAGGACGTAGAGTTGAAAATGCGGCTCAATGCACAGGCTTTTGAAAGCAGCCGGGAAGCAATTCTGATCACCGACAGCAACAAACAAATCATCTCCATCAATCGTGCCTTCATGGAAATTACCGGCTTCTCAGCCAGCGAAGCATTAGGTAATTCACCGAAAATGCTCAGCTCTGGCCTGCACGACCAGGACTTCTACCGCAACATTTGGGATACGGTACGCGTTCTTGGCCATTGGGAGGGCGAGATATGGGACCGCCATCGTGACGGAAGAAGCTATCCTCAGTGGATGACAATAAGTGCTGTCATAAATGCAGCAGGCGTCATTACCAACTATATCGCTGTTTTCTCTGACATTACCCACCGTAAAGCTTCGGAAGAACACACCCGATATATCGCTGAGCATGATTTTCTGACCAACCTACCAAATCGAATCTTGTTGCTTGATCGAGCAACGCAGGCCATTGGCGCCGCCCAACGCAATGGCAAGCAATTGGCAATCTTGTTTCTTGATTTGGATCGCTTCAAAAACATCAACGACTCTCTTGGTCATCATATCGGGGACAGATTGTTGAAGCAGGTAGCTCAGCGATTGGAAGCCTGTGTCCGCAGCAGTGACACTGTCAGCCGCCTTGGTGGTGACGAATTCATCATATTGTTAATTGATGTGGATAACGTCGAGTCAGTCGGACACATTGCAGACAAAGTGCTCAAGGAGATTACAAACACCTACTTGGTCGATGATTACGAATTCGACATCACTGGTAGCCTTGGCATCAGCCTATATCCAATGGATGGCAACGACATGGATACACTGATTAAGAACGCCGACGCGGCTATGTATCACGCCAAGGAACGAGGTAGAAACAACTATCAGTTTTTCTCAAAGGAAATGAATGTTCGCTTGGTAGAGCGGCTCACCATGGAGCTCGCATTGCGCAAAGCGCTCGACAATGAAGAGTTTATGCTGTTGTATCAACCACAAGTCGAGCTCTGCAGTGGCCGGATTACCGGTGCAGAAGCACTGATCCGTTGGATGCACTCAGATTTTGGAGTCGTTCCGCCAGGGCGCTTCATCCCTGTTACCGAAGAGTCAGGCCTCATCATACCTATCGGCAAATGGGTGCTGGAAACAGCTTGCCTGCAGGCCAAAGCTTGGGAAAAAGCAGGCTACCCAATTGTTATGGCAGTTAATCTATCCAGTGTTCAGTTTCGTCAGAAAGATTTGTTGTCAACGATTGTTAGCGCCCTGCAAAGGGCAAATCTCGACCCACACCTCCTTGAATTGGAAATAACGGAGGGCATTATCCTTGAAGGAGCAGAACGAACAATTGAAACGATGAATGCGCTGGTTAGAATAGGCGTGAAATTGTCAATTGACGACTTTGGCACAGGCTACTCCAGCCTGAGTTATCTGAAGCGTTTCCCCATCAACAAACTCAAAATCGATCGGTCATTTGTTCGAGACATTGATACCGATGCTGGTGATGCAGCTATCACGAGAGCCATCATCGACATGGCTCGCAACCTGAACCTTAAAGTAATAGCCGAGGGCGTAGAAACCAAGGCTCACCTGGATTTCCTTCTGGCACATGGTTGCGACGAGTATCAAGGATACTATTTCGCAAAGCCCATTCTTGCAGAAGAGTTCGAGCGCATGTTGAAAATTCCGGAAGGAGACACATAGCCTCGCGCACCAGCAACTTTTGCATCAAACATGTGACGATTCTGATATTGTGTTTCCGAACAAAAGGGGGACAATGCCCCCTTAAATATAAGCGGATATTGTCGTGAAATCTTGCATCGGCATGCAATTCTCCGGTAACAACAAGTATCACTATTCAGCGGTCAAGACAGGTGGCGTTGCCACTACACAATTTGGGTTACCTGCAACATAGCGGCCATAGAGCAGGACGAAATTGGATTCAACAGGTGCACCATTAAATGCACTGACCTGTACCGTATACCACCCGTTCGCTGCAAATGGTGGGACATTCACCAAGGGACGGAAGTCAACAGCAGCGACGCGGTCATCATTCCGATATACAGTCCCGTTTGGAGACACTGCCACAATTTCCAGATTCGAAAACTGTATATCAACATCAATACGTACGCACTCATTACCGCCCTTGAACAATTGTACAACCCAAGGTCGGGCGTTTACATTGACGAAATTAAATACCGTGCCAGGAATACGCAAACTGGAACAATTTATTCCCAAGCAACCAGACACTGAATCATCATAAATTTCCGTACCAGCAAAGACGGAACTTGTACCACACAGCATTGCAACTACCATCAAGCATTTGGACATGACAATCTCCTTACATTACCACCGAAGATGGTGCAACCTGACTAGCAAAAATCGCACCTGTAGACAATGTAAAGCTATGTATTGATTCCTCGTTAGTAAGTAATGTCAGAAAAAACTGTGATGCGTTCATGGACATACCATTATGCACAACTGAATTACCATGCCACCTGCAAAACGGCAATTTATGTAAACAATTTATTTTTCAAATTGGTCCATATTACAGATAATTCTCATGAATCATTTATAACAGTTTCATATAAATGACTAATCAGATGTGATTGGCAGGATAACTTGTAGGGTGGAAAAGCAAAACCAAAAACTGGAAGGAATATAGGACTTGGGAAACATGGAGAAATACCCTACATTTCACACTTAATCTACTTTGTGGCAATACTCAAGCTCTTTTTTTCAGATATAGTAGGCAACAGGTCGGGGGAATTATCAAATCGATAGCTACCTGTCGTTCCATGTGAAACCTACCTATTGTTATTCCCATGTACTGCATTCCGCTACACAACCCTATTGACATAATGCGATGTTCGCTTAGATCCGATTTTTCTGCCTGCCCGGCTCCACTTGCAAAAAATTTGGCCCTGCAGAGAGCACCCATTCTTTGTAAGACGGGGCCACGAAGGGGCCAATTATAGCTAAACTTAGTTGAATTTTATGGGTCGATACTGAACAGAACGACCTTAAATAGACATTTTTAAACAAGTTTATGGAATCAGTTTAAACATTCTTGAACTCACATCTATTTGCCAATACAGAATCGGCTGAAAATTTCACCTAGCAAATCATCGGCAGTAAATTCCCCTGTAATTTCATTCAGAGCATTTTGGGTCAAACGCAGCTCTTCGGCGAACAGTTCAATCTGCTGATACTGCATTTCCGCCTCGCCCAGATGTTCTGCGGCACGACGAATAGCGTCGAGATGTCGTTCTCTGGCCATGAACACACCTTGCCCATCGCTTTCAAAGCCCACTGCGGCCAGCAATTGTGCACGTAGCAGATCAATACCATGGCCCCGTTTGGCAGAAAGATACACAACGGGAATACCATTGGACTCTCCCAGACAGGGAGCCTCTCCTGACAGGTCGATCTTGTTGAATACCTTCAGTCGACGTAGCTGGTCAGGAAAACGCTGCATGATGGTCTGCTCAGCTTCCGTCAAGCCATGTCGTGCATCAACCAGTAATAGCGCGATATCTGCTTTCTCGATGGCCTGCCACGTACGGTCAATCCCGATCAGCTCAACCTGATCGGTGGTCTCACGCAATCCTGCGGTATCAATGATGTGTAGTGGCACACCATCAATATGTATTTGCTCACGAATGGCATCACGTGTTGTCCCGGCAATATCTGTCACAATTGCGACATCTTCGCCTGCCAAGGCATTCATCAACGATGACTTACCTACATTGGGCTGCCCGACAAGCACTACATGCAAGCCTTCGCGCAAGATACTGCCCTGCTTCGCGCTACGGCGCACTTTTGCCAGTTGTGATTGAATGTTCTTTAATTTGCCCAATGCATCGGCAGTCTGCAAAAAATCGACATCTTCTTCTGGGAAATCCAATGTCGCCTCCACCAGCATACGCAAATGGATGACTTGATCCACCAAATGGCGTACCTGACCAGAGAATTCCCCACGCAACGAGCGCATCGCCGAACGTGCAGCCTCTTCACTGCTAGCATCAATCAAGTCGGCTACCGCTTCTGCCTGAGCCAAATCCAGCTTGTCATTGAGAAAGGCTCGTTTGGTAAACTCACCTGGCTCTGCAATTCTCGCACCAAGACCGACACATTGAGCCAGCACACGGCGCAAAACAATCGGCCCACCATGTCCTTGCAATTCCAGAATATCCTCACCAGTGAACGAGTTAGGCCCAGCAAAAAACAGGGCAATGCCTTCATCTAGCACATCGCCTGCGGCATCCCGAAAACGCGCAAAAGTAGCCATCCGAACTGTTGGCAATTTACCCAGCATTTGCTCAGCAATTACCCGGGTAGCAGGGCCCGAAATACGGATTACCCCTACTCCCCCTCGGCCCGGTGCAGTCGCAATGGCTGCAATGGTATCGTTGGTCAGCATGATTTCAGTCTATAAGTAAAAACGGCAGGCGCATGGCCTGCCGTTAGATTGTTACTCATTTCACCTGCATTCAGGCATGTGCAGCTTTTTTCGCTTGTTCGACTTGGTGCTCAACAAATTTCTGCTGTGCAATGGTCAGCAAGTTGTTGACCAACCAGTACAGTACCAGACCAACAGGCATGAAAAAGAACATCACCGAGAACGCAATTGGCATGATTCGCTGCATCTTTGCTTGCATTGGGTCAGTTGGCTGAGGGCTCATATAGGTTTGGACAACCATGGAACCTGCCAATAACAATGGCCAAACGAAGTATGGGTCGGTTGCAGACAGGTCGATAATCCAGCCCATAAACGGAGCATGACGTAATTCGACAGCTGCCACCAGCACCCAGTACAAGGCCATGAAGATCGGCATCTGCAATAGCATTGGCAGACAACCACCCAGCGGATTGATCTTTTCTGTTTTATACAGTTCCATCATGGCTTGATGGAACTTTTGCCGATCATCACCAAACTGTTCTTTCAAGCGCTCGAGACGAGGTGCCATCGCCTTCATCTGTGCCATGGAACGATAGCTGGCAGCAGACAGTGGATAAAGAATAGCCTTTACCACTACCGTCAACAAGATAATTGCCCACCCCCAGTTACCAACCAAGCCATGCAATTTTTCCAGCAACCAAAATAGCGGGGATGCAATTACTTTAAAAATGCCATAATCTTTGGTCAATTCCAATCCTGGCGCCAATTTGGCCACCATCGCCGTCTCAATCGGACCAACAAACAACGGCACACCGGTCTTGAATGTCTGACCTGGAGCAATCGCAGCCACATCCCGAATTACGCCCACCGAATAAAGGTTACCGACCTTTTTGATGTCGTAACGCAACTCAGTCTTGCCATCACAGCTCTCGGCTGGCGTTTTGGCTGAAGCCGGCAACCAGACAGCGGTAAAATAGTGTTGAACAATGCCGATCCAGCCGTTGTCGCAGGAAGCCACGTATTTGTCACGCGCCTTGTCCTTATCGATGTCACTGAACTCCAGTTTCTGGAATTTCTTCTGTTCGGTGTAGACCGCAGGCCCCGTGAAGGTATACAGCATCTTCGGATCGCCCACTGGCGCCTGACCATCGCGCAACAAGCGATAGTAAGATGACATAGTCACCGGCATGGTGCTGCCATTGGTGATCTCGTAATCAACATCTATCACGTAACTGCCACGTTTGAATGTAAGCAATTTGGCGATTTTAAGTCCACCAAGCTCAGGTGCTTCCAAACGCACGGTCACGGAATCCTGGCCTTGTGGTAGCTTCACTTCATTACCAGGCAATTTGAATAACGTGCGTGGACCAGGCAAATTAGGCATGCCATCAGCAAACAGACCGGTCTGGGCAATGTAGGTGCGATCTTTGACATCTTGCAGCAAAGTGACTGGCTTTTTCGGGTCCGTCACATCACCATGTTTCAGCAATGCAACTTGGCGGATATCACCACCTTGCGCATCGATCTCCAACTGCAATACGTCAGTAGTCACTTTAAGACGTCCTGACGACTTGAGTTGAGCGCTGTCAGCTGCTGACATTTCAGCGGGTTTACTTGCTGAAGTGTTGGCTGTTTGGTTGGCCACGACCGCAGGCTTTGGCGGGCGGCGACTTTCTTCAAACTTCTGCCAGCCAAACAAAATGGCCACAGAGATAACCATGAACACGATTAGACGACGCGTTTCCATGCAAGTCCTGTAGAGAGCAGATCAGGGGACCGGGTCATAGCCGCCCGGGTGGAACGGATGGCACCGGCAAATGCGTTTCGTAGCAAGCCAGCCGCCTTTAACGGGACCGTGCTTGCCGATGGCCTCAAGGGCGTAGTGCGAGCAGGTGGGCGAAAATCGGCAACGCGGCCCGAACATCGGGCTGATCGCATATTGATACAACCGGATCAGGACGATGAGGAAGCGCGACATTTTCGACGAATCCTTCGGAACAATTCGAGCAATTCTGTTCGAACAGCAGCCGCTTCTTCATGACCAAACACTTGACGCGGCCAGACTATAACATCCAGCCCGCCCAGCTCGCCATCATTCAGCCTGAAAGTTTCACGCACGATACGCTTCATTGTATTGCGTCGAACTGCCTGTTTAGCCAGCTTTTTGCTGACAACCACGCCCAACCGGGCCTGGGGCAGATCATTACGCTTCCCGAGCACCTGCAAGTATTCGCCACGAACCGAACAGCGGAAATTAAAAACGGATGAAAATTCATCCGTTTTTAATAACCTTTTGTCACGGCCAAAGCGCGACAAACCGCGCAATCCGCTTAAACTGCCAGACGGTGACGGCCCTTGGCGCGGCGTGCGGCAATCACGGCACGGCCGCCACGGGTTTTCATACGGACGAGAAAGCCATGGGTGCGCTTGCGACGAACCACGGACGGTTGATACGTGCGTTTCATGTGTTACCCCAACAGAACGGAACGAATTAAACGTGGGATTAGACGATTTCATCCAAGCTGTTGTCAAGGTTTATTTTTTTCAGGTGCTGTGGATAAGTCCCGGCAAACTGGCTAAAATGTGGCTCTCTTGTCCCCTCGAAAAATAGTTTGAGGTTGTCACGTTTTAGAAAGACGTGACGCGCGACAAGAACTGGGCAGGTAAGCTTCTTTATGCGCTCATCCGATGCTGGATCAGACTTTAAAGAAAGCAAGTGATGGTCGGGTTTTTCAATCTTGGTACTGATCTAATTCTAAAGTCAGTCAACCTATGGATTGATTTGATCGGGCATTCGACTGCCCGATCCGTGCTTGCTATCGTCGGCATCTCTTACCCGGTCGCTCTGTCGCGTCTAGTACGCGGCTTTTTCGTTTTTGCGAAACTATACGACCGGGAAGGTAGGCATTTTCAGATGGCACGCACCCAACAAGAAGCACGACCTGTACACGCGGACATCCGCTGCCGCGTCATATCGTCAACACCACGCCTTTTATAGTGATATTTGAACAAGATGCCGTCACAAGAGCAGTTTTGGCCCGAGTGCCTGTCTACGTTTGAACGCGAGCTCTCTGCCCAACAGTTCAACACGTGGATCAAGCCGCTCAAGTGCGAATCAGATGATGAAACGCTACGCTTGATTGCGCCCAACCGGTTTGCCATCCAATTCGTCAAAGATCGATTCCTGACCCGGATTGAGGAGTTGGCAGTCGAATACTTCGGCCGACCGGTCAGTGTCGGCTTGGCATTGGCGCAGGCAGAAAGCAAGGGCGCCAGCAATGGCACCACCGATGCAACTTCGCCCAAGGCACCGGCAACCGCCAAAGCGACCGCATTCAAGCAAATTGGCGCCAGCAATGAAACCACGCGGTTGATCCCAACTTATACCTTTGACAACCTTGTCACTGGTAAAGCTAACCAATTGGCTCGTGCCGCAGCCATGCAGATCGCCGAAAACCCTGGCGTGGCCTACAACCCCTTGTTTGTCTATGGCGGTTCTGGCCTAGGGAAAACCCATTTGGTACACGCCATTGGCAATCTGGTTCATCATCAGAATCCACAAGCGCGGATTCGTTACATCCATGCAGAACGGTATGTATCCGACGTCGTCAAAGCTTATCAACACAAGGCTTTTGACGAATTCAAACGCTACTACCACTCGCTGGATCTACTACTAATCGACGACATCCAGTTCATCAGCGGCAAGAGCCGTACACAAGAAGAATTTTTCTATGCATTCAATGCATTGATTGAAGCCAACAAGCAGATCATCATCACCTGCGATACCTTTCCCAAGGAAATCAAGGAGATGGATGACCGTTTGGTATCTCGTTTTGGCTGGGGGCTGACTGTCGCCATCGAACCACCAGAGCTGGAAATGCGTGTCGCCATTCTGCTGAAGAAAGCCGAACAGGAAAACTTCAAGCTGGATGACAACGTCGCCTTCTTCATTGCTCGCCATATCCGCTCAAACGTACGTGACCTGGAAGGTGCATTGAAACGGGTATTGGCCTATTCACGCTTCACTGGCAACCCGGTGACAATGGATCTGGTCAAAGATGCGTTGAAAGACGTACTGGCCGTTGAAAACCGACTGGTATCCATCGAAAACATCCAGAAAGTGGTTGCCGACTTCTACAAGGTCAAAGTCGCGGACATGCACTCCAAAAAGCGCAGTCGCAACATTGCCCGCCCACGTCAGATTGCCATGGCATTAGCCAAGGAACTGACGCAAATGTCGTTGCCTGCCATCGGCGAAGCCTTTGGCGGTCGCGACCATACAACGGTGCTTCATGCTTGCCGGACCATTGCTGATTTCCGGGAATCCGACATGCAACTGAAGCACGATTTTCAAGTCTTGATGCAAATGATCAAAGGCTGATGGGCTCCGGCGCCCGGTTTGGAATGACCGCGCTGAATTTGTTAAAATTTTCGGCTTTGGCCGAAACGCTCACACGGGAAAATAGCAAATGGTACTGATGCAGGCTGAACGCGACCTCATTCTGAAGCCGTTGACCACCGTTACCGGCATCGTGGAACGCCGCCATACACTGCCGATCTTGTCCAATGTACTGATCGAAAAGAAAGGTTCGCAGCTGACCTTCCTCGCCACTGACCTGGAAATCCAGATTACCAGTCAGGCACCAGGCGAATTACCAGGCGAAGATTTCGCTATTACGGTATCCGCCAAAAAGCTACAAGACATCCTCCGCGCCATCCCTGATCAAACTCAGGTGTCGCTGGAACACGCTGACAGCAAGTTGACCGTTAAAGCAGGCAAAAGCCGCTTCAACCTGCAAACCTTGCCAGCCAATGATTTTCCGAAGTTGGCACCCGCCATGGGTGACGTGGTGGCTTTCGAATTGCAGCAAAAAACGCTGAAGCATCTGCTATCTATGGTGCAATACTCGATGGCCCATCAAGATATTCGTTATTATCTGAACGGCCTGTGTATTGTCACTGATGGCCACGAACTGAAACTGGTTGCTACTGACGGTCATCGCCTTGCCCTGATCAGCCATCAGCTGGACGGTGCCGTCGACAAGACGGACTTGATTCTGCCGCGAAAAACAGTATTGGAACTGTACAAACAGTTGAGCGACAGTGATGCGCCTATTCGCATTGAGATTGGCCAGAATCAAGTACGCTTTGCTTTTGGCGATGTCGTACTGGTATCGAAGGTGGTCGATGGCAAGTTCCCGGATTACAACCGTGTCATTCCAGCACGTAATGACAAACACCTGAACATTGATCGCCAACAATTACAGCAATCTTTGCAGCGCGCATCCATTCTCTCCAACGAGAAGTTCCGTGGTGTACGTCTGGTATTGATGAATGGCCTGATCCGCATTCTCTGTAACAACAGTGAACAGGAAGAAGCCCAGGAAGAGGTGGAAGTAGATTACCAGGGTGAGACGCTCGACATTGGCTTCAATATCACCTATCTGCTTGATGTGCTAGGTAATATCGGCGATGAAATCCTGCACTTCAGCTTTGGCGATGCCATGGGTAGTGTGCTGGTCACCGTGCCAGAAAATGAGCAGTTCAAATATGTTGTGATGCCCATGCGCATTTAGTCAGCCATCATACATATACCCACACGCCGGCCTATGCCGGCGTCAGCGTTTTAATCGGTATTGCGAAACAAGCCTGAAAATGGCCCGCAGTATTGATCATTCGGGAAGCAATGCCTCTGGCGATGCTCCTCCCAACCAGATAACGACCAGCCGCAATACAGCGCGGTAACAGCAGTTGAGGGCAAGATGTCTGATCAAACAAACCCGGCACCAAACGGCGACAACAGTTACGACTCCAGCAGCATCAAAGTATTGAAAGGCCTGGAAGCAGTCCGCAAACGTCCGGGGATGTATATCGGCGACACGCAGGACGGCACTGGCTTACACCATATGGTGTTCGAGGTGCTGGATAACGCCATTGATGAGGCACTGGCCGGCCACTGCAACCACATCAAAGTCATCATCCATCCAGATAATTCCGTTTCGATTGAAGATAACGGTCGCGGCATCCCGACTGACATCAAGGAAGATGACGAATTCAAACGCTCCGCTGCCGAAATCGTCATGACCGAACTACACGCTGGTGGCAAGTTTGACCAGAACTCGTACAAGGTTTCGGGTGGCTTGCATGGCGTGGGCGTGTCTGTGGTCAACGCCCTGTCTGACTGGCTGCGCCTGACAATCCGTCGCAATGGCAAAGTGCACAGCATGGAGTTCCGCCAAGGTGTCGCGACCGAGCCGCTCAAGATTGTCGGTAACACCGAACATCGCGGTACCGAAGTTCACTTTTTGGCATCGATCGAAACCTTTGGCCTGGTTGAATTTCACTATGAGATTCTGGCCAAGCGGATTCGCGAACTCAGCTTCCTCAACAACGGGGTCAAGATCGAGCTAATCGATCGCCGCCAAGGCAAGGAAGAATTGTTCCAATTCGAAGGTGGTGTGAAAGCCTTTGTGGAATACATGAACCGCAACAAGACTGCCCTGCACCCGCATATTTTTTACTCGCTGGGTGAAAAGGATGGCATGTCGGTCGAATGTGCCATGCAATGGAACGACTCCTACCAAGAGTCCGTGCAATGTTTCACCAACAACATTCCGCAGCGTGACGGTGGCTCACACCTGACCGCACTGCGCAATGTAATGACCCGCACGCTGAATCAGTACATCGAACAGAATGAAATCGCCAAAAAAGCCAAGATTGAAACCAGCGGCGACGACATGCGTGAAGGCCTGACCTGCGTCCTGTCCGTCAAGCTGCCGGACCCGAAATTCAGCTCGCAGACCAAAGACAAACTGGTCTCCAGCGAAATTGGCCCTATCGTACAAGAAGTATTGTCTCAAGCACTGACAGACTTCTTCCTGGAAAACCCCGTCGATGCCAAAACCATCACGGGCAAGATCGTCGATGCAGCACGTGCCCGTGAAGCAGCACGTAAAGCCCGTGAACTAACCCGCCGTAAAGGTGCGCTAGACAGCTTCAACCTGCCTGGCAAATTGGCCGACTGCCAAGAGAAAGACCCAGCCAAATCCGAACTGTACCTGGTAGAGGGTGACTCTGCGGGTGGCTCAGCCAAACAAGGTCGTGACCGTAAATACCAAGCCATCCTGCCGCTACGCGGCAAGGTGCTGAACGTAGAAAAAGCCCGTTTTGACAAGGTTATCTCCAGCGAACAGATCGTCACCCTGCTGACCGCACTGGGTACTGGTATTGGCAAGGAAGATTACAACCCGGACAAGCTGCGTTATCACCGCATCATCATCATGACCGATGCGGACGTCGATGGCGCACACATCCGTACCCTGTTACTGACCTTCTTCTATCGCCAAATGCCGGAGCTGGTAGAACGTGGCCACATCTTCATCGCCCAACCACCTCTGTACAAAGTCAAGAGTGGTAAGCAAGAGCGCTATTTGAAAGATGACCACGAACTGAAGCAGTTCCTGCTCAGGCAAGCGCTGGACGGTGCAGAACTCTACCCACGCGAAGGTGCCGAACCCATTACTGGCGCCACACTGGATGAATTGGCACGTGAATACCTGTTGGCAGAAGCCGTTATCGAACGCGAAAGCCGTGTCATCGACCCAGCCGTTCTATACGCCATGATCAGCAACCCAGCCTCAATCAGCCTGCGCGACAAAGATGCCGCAGAGGCCGCCGCCAAGCACATTCGCGATGCCATTGGTGATAGCAACTACACCATCGAAGCGGTACATGACGACAAAAACGACGCCTGGGTACTCAAGATTGCTCGCATGCAGCATGGCAATGCCAGCTTCTGGTATGTGGATGTCGACTTTTTGCAAAGTGGCGATTACCAACAACTGCGTAAAACCGGCGAAGCCCTCGCCGGCCTGCTCAGCGAAGGTGCCTACGTCAAACGCAACGAACAGAGCCGTGCCGTACCTGACTTCAAAGAAGCCCTCGACTGGTTACTCTCCGAAGTACGCCGCGGCCTGGGTATCCAGCGTTATAAAGGCTTGGGCGAGATGAACCCCGAGCAGCTCTGGGAAACCACCATGGACGCCTCCGTCCGCCGCCTGCTGAAAGTTCAGATCGAAGATGCTATGGCCGCCGACGACATCTTCACCACCCTGATGGGCGACCAAGTCGAACCCCGTCGTGCGTTTATTGAACAGAATGCGCTGGTGGCGCGGAATATTGATGTGTAAAGCATTGGTGAAGAAAGGGATTACCATACGGTGATCCCAACCTCTCACTTGTGGCGCCTGTATGCAGGCGCTTTTCATTTTTTGGCACCTAACACCAATTTATATTTAAACAGAACCCACAATCAGGTCTGGAAGCTATGAAACCGCTAATCCAGAGCCCTGAATACTGCTACACGCCCGCCGTTGTTGCGCTGGCATACAGTTTTACTGCAAGAGAAACCTACTCTCATAACTTGTACGTCTTAGGTTAGGCCAATGACAGAGAAGAATATTGAGTATGATCTGATCAACAAGCTGACGGATCTCAAATACACCTACCGCACCGACATCCGCGACCGCGCCGCGCTGGAAGCCAACTTCCGCGAAAAGTTCGAAGCCCTCAACCGGGTGCGCCTGACGGACAGCGAGTTCCAGCGCCTGCTCGACAACATCATTACGCCCGATGTCTACAATGCGGCCCAAACGTTGCGCAACATCAACAGTTTCGAGCGCGACGACGGCACGCCGCTGAACTACACCCTCGTCAACATCCGCGACTGGTGCAAGAACCATTTCGAGGTGGTCAATCAGCTGCGCATCAACACCGACTACAGCCACCACCGCTACGACGTGCTACTGTTGATCAACGGCGTACCGGTGGTGCAGATCGAACTGAAGACACTGGCCGTCAGCCCACGCCGGGCCATGCAGCAAATCGTCGATTACAAGGGCGACCCCGGCAACGGCTATAGCAAGACCCTACTGTGTTTTCTACAGCTCTTCATCGTCAGCAACCGCAGCGACACCTGGTACTTTGCCAACAACAACGCGCGGCACTTCAGCTTCAACGCCGACGAACGCTTCCTGCCTGTCTACCAGTTCGCAAGCGAAGACAACAAGAAGATCACGCAACTGGATGGCTTCGCCGAGACGTTCCTCGCCAAGTGCACCTTAGGCCAGATGGTCAGCCGCTACATGGTGCTGGTGGCCAGTGAGCAGAAGCTGCTCATGATGCGGCCCTACCAAATCTATGCGGTCAAGGCCATCGTCGACTGCATCCATCAGAACTGCGGCAACGGCTACATCTGGCACACCACTGGGTCAGGCAAGACACTGACCTCGTTCAAGGCATCCACGCTGCTCAAGGACAACCCGGACATCGACAAATGCCTGTTTGTGGTGGACCGCAAAGACCTGGATCGCCAGACCCGCGAGGAATTCAACCGCTTCCAAGAGGGTTGCGTCGAAGAGAACACCAATACCGAAACATTGGTGCGGCGCTTGTTGTCCGACGACTATGCCGACAAAGTCATCGTCACCACCATCCAAAAGCTGGGCCTGGCGCTAGACGGCGCTAACCGCCGCAACTACAAGGAGCGCCTGGAACCGCTGCGCAAGCAGCGCATGGTGTTCATCTTCGACGAATGCCACCGCTCGCAATTCGGCGAGAACCACCAAGCCATCAAGGAATTCTTCCCCAAAGCACAACTTTTTGGTTTCACCGGCACGCCCATCTTCGATCAAAACGCCAGCTATCAGCAGATCCAAGGCCAACAGGCCAGCTACCGCACCACCGCCGATCTATTCGAGCGCTGCCTGCACCAGTACACCATCACCCACGCCATCGAAGACCACAACGTCTTGCGCTTCCACGTGGACTACTTCAAGCCCGAGGGCCCAAAAGATTCCAAAATGGCCCCGCCCAAGCCTGGCGAAGGGCTGGCCAAACAGAAGGTTATCGAGACTATCCTCGCCAAGCACGATGCCGCCACCAACGGCCGCAAGTTCAACGCCGTGCTGGCCACCGCCAGCATCAACGATGCCATCGAGTATGTCGAAGCATTCAAGGCCCTTCAGGCCAAGAAGCAGAAAGATGACGACGCCTTCCTGCCGCTGAATATTGCGTGCGTGTTTTCCCCGCCCGCCGAAGGCAACAGGGACGTGCAGCAGATTCAGGAAGACCTGCCGCAGGAAAAAGAAGACAACCAAGCGGACCCGGAAGGCAAGAAGGCCGCGCTCAAGGCCATCATTGACGATTACAACACCCGCTTTGGCACCAACCACCGCATCGGCGAGTTCGACCTCTACTACCAGGACGTGCAAAAGCGCATCAAGGATCAGCAATACCCCAACGCCGACCTGCCGCACGCGCAAAAGATCGACATCACCATCGTGGTGGACATGTTGCTGACCGGCTTCGACTCCAAGTACCTGAACACCCTGTACGTGGACAAGAACCTCAAGCACCACGGCTTGATCCAGGCCTTTTCGCGCACCAATCGCGTGTTGAACGACAGCAAGCCCTACGGCAACATCCTCGACTTCCGCCAGCAAAAAGATGCGGTCGACAAAGCAATTGAAATGTTCTCGGGTGAGAAAATTGACCGTGCCAGAGAAATCTGGTTGGTGGACCCGGCCCCCAAGGTGATCGACGACCTGCAAACCGCCACGCAGAAGCTGGCCGACTTCCTGCAATCGCAGGGCCTGGCCAACGCGCCGGAAGACGTGGTCAACCTCAAGGGCGACGCCGCGCGCAGCCAGTTCGTCAACCTGTTCAAGGAAGTGCAGCGCCTCAAGACCCAACTGGACCAATACACGGACTTGAGCGACGAGCAGAAGGCGCAGATTACCCAGATTGCACCACCCGAGTACTTACAGGGCTTCAAAGGCATGTATCTGGAGACGGCCAAGCAGCTCAAGGAACAGCAGGACAAGCAAGGCGACCAAGCCGCGCCCGAAGTACAGCAGCTCGACTTCGAGTTCGTGCTCTTTGCCTCGGCGGTGATCGACTACGACTACATCATGGGGCTGATCGCCCGCATGACGCAGCAAAAGCCCGGCAAGCTGACCATGAACCGCGAACAGTTGATTGGCTTGATCCAATCCGATGCCAAGTTCCTCGACCAGCGCGAGGACATTGCCGAATACATCCGGGGCTTGCCGGTCAATGAAGCATTGGACGAAAAGCAAATCCAGGCCGGTTACGAGCGCTTCAAAGCCGAGAAGAAGAACCGCGAACTGAACCTAATCGCCACCCGGCACGGCCTGGAAGCCCCCGCGCTGCAAGCCTTTGTGGACCAGGTGCTGCGCCGCCGTGTCTTCGACGGTGAGGCACTGAGCGAGTTGATGGCCCCGCTGAATCTCGGCTGGAAGGCGCGCACGCAAAAAGAACTGGCACTGGTAGAAGAGCTGACGCCGCTGCTACACAAGCTCGCCCAGGGGCGCGAGATTTCGGGGTTGAGTGCGTATGAGCAATAAGGATTCGGGCGCGATGAGCGAGCAGAAGAACGAGAAAGACGCGCTGGTGCCACGGTTGCGGTTTCCTGAGTTTCGGGAGACGGAGGCGTGGGAAATAAAGCCTTTCGCCCAGCTATTTACCATTGGAAATGGCAGAGACTATAAGCACTTGAGCAGCGGAGACATCCCTGTTTACGGCTCTGGTGGTTACATGCTCTCAGTTAATGACTATTTGCACGACGGAGAAAGTGTCTGCATTGGTCGAAAGGGGACCATCAACAATCCAATTTTTCTTAGCGGGAAATTTTGGACAGTAGATACTCTTTTCTATACTCATTCTTTTAAAGGCTGCCTGCCGCATTTTATTTACTTGCATTTTCAATGTATTGATTGGCTTAAACATAACGAAGCGGGAGGCATACCCAGCTTATCAAAAGCCAATATCGAAAAAATCAAGGTTGCAGTGCCAAAGCCTTCCGAACAACAAAAAATCGCCGACTGCCTGTCTTCCCTCGACGATCTGATCACGGCGGAAACCCAAAAGCTGGACGCCCTCAAGACCCACAAGCAGGGCCTGATGCAGCAGCTTTTCCCCCGCGAAGGCGAAACCGTGCCACGTCTGCGCTTTCCTGAGTTTCGTGATGCGGGAGAGTGGGGGGAAGTAGCTTTGGGAGAGATCGCCGAGATCAAGCTTGGAAAGATGCTCGACAGCAAGAAGCACACCACTGGCAACCTCCTGCCTTACCTCAATAATTTATCAGTGCGCTGGAATGACGTGGACACGGCGAACTTGCCGAAGATGTATTTCGACGACGACGAACTTGATCGCTTCGGATTGAGCGCTGACGACGTCGTTGTCTGTGAGGGTGGAGAGCCCGGTCGTTCTGCTGTTTGGGATGGGCGTTTGCCAGATCTCAAATTCCAGAAGGCCATTCATCGCGTCCGGTTCAATATTCCGTTCGAACCCCACTTGCTAGTTTTTTATCTTAAATCAATAGCAGGTACACCACGTTTTGAAATGCTCTTCACTGGAGGAGGTATTAAACATCTGACGGGAGAGACGTTCGCTCAACTCAAGATTCCCGTTACCTCCCACACAGAGCAACAACGCATTGCTAACTGCTTGCGCTCCCTCGATGACCTCATCACCGCCCAAAGCCAAAAGATCGATGCCCTCAAGACTCACAAGCAGGGCCTGATGCAACAGCTTTTCCCAGTGCTTGACGAGGCGCCCGCATGAGTGACCAACAGAAAATCTTTCGATTTGCCTCCTTTGACCGCTTGGTCGCTCGCCTTAGGGACGACTTTCACAGTGGCGGACAGGATTATCTGTTGCTCTACGCCTACAACGGCACAGGCAAGACCCGGCTCTCGATGGCATTCAAGTCTGCTGGCAAGGCAAAGCATGGCGGGGCGCCGGACACGCTCTATTTCAACGCCTACACCGAAGATCTCTTCATCTGGGATAACGATCTTCAGGGTGACACCAAACGGGTGTTACGGCTGAATTCGGACTCCCGATTTTTTGCAGGGCTCAAGGAGCTCGCACTCGACGCAAGTATTCAGTCTTATCTGGGCCGCTACACAGACTTGGATTTCGACATCGATTACACCGATTTGACAGTTTCGTTTCGCAAGGGCGAGGCTGAGCACATCAAGGTGTCTCGTGGCGAAGAAAACATCTTCGTCTGGTGTTTGTTCATGGCAATCTGCGAGCGGGTCATCGACTCGCACCCATCCTATGACTGGGTTAAGTACTTCTATATCGATGACCCGATCTCGTCTTTGGATGACAACAACGCCATCGCCGTGGCCAGCGATTTGGCCAAGCTGCTGCGTAAAGCCAAAGACCGGATCAAGGTGGTCGTGTCGTCGCATCACGCGCTGTTTTTCAACGTTGTTTGCAATGAGTTGAAGACCGCCAAGGCCAAGCGGTATTTTCTGCACCGCCCGCGGGACAACGGCGAGTTCACGCTTCGCGCGACCGATGACACGCCCTTTTTCCATCATGTTGCCATGCTGAGTGAAATTCGTCAGGCTGCCGATTCTGGTGCGCTTTACACTTATCACTTCAATATGTTGCGCAGCATTCTTGAAAAGACGGCGACCTTCTTCGGCAAGAAGGATTTCTCGGCCTGCCTTGAAGGGGTGGAGGATGAGGCGTTGTATTCCCGCGCCTTGAATCTGCTGAGTCACGGTAAATATTCACTCTACGAGCCAATTGAGATGCTGGAAGATAACAAGCAGCTCTTCCGCGATATTCTCTCGGCTTTCCTGTCGAAGCATCAGTTCGACCTGCCAGCGTTGTTGAATGAAAACGCAGCCGCACAGCCCCAAGCGGCGCTTCCCGAGGCGATGTCTGAAGAGGTGCAGGCGCCATGACCAAGTCCAACCTTCCGGCCCCTGATAGCGCGCCAGCGGAATTGCTGGCGGCCTTGCGTAGCCTGATTGGCGAAGCGCGTCAGCAAGTGCTGCGCCAAGTGGATGTGGTGCAGGTGCAGACCTATTGGCAGATCGGGCGGCACATTGTCGAGTTCGAACAGGGTGGCGAGAAGCGAGCGGCCTATGGCCAACGTTTGTTGCCGCAACTGGGGCTGGCCTTGTCGCAGGAGTTCGGCAAGGGCTTTGATGCCACCAACTTGCGGCACATGCGGGGGTTTTATTTGGCCTTCCCAATTTGCGACGCACTGCGTCGCGAATTGAGCTGGACACACTACCGCCTGCTGCTGCGGGTGGATACATCGGATGCCCGCCAGTGGTACATGCAGGAGGCCGCCGCGCAGAACTGGAGCACCCGCGTGCTGGAGCGGCAGATTGGCTCGCTGTATTACGAGCGCTTGCTCTCCAGCCAGGACAAGGCCGCGCTGCTGGCGCAAACCCGGCAAGTGCAGGATGCCGACACCCATCAGCCACGCGATTTTGTGCGCGATCCGGTGATGCTTGAATTTCTCGGCCTGCCCGATACCGGCCGGTTGCTGGAATCCAGCTTAGAGCAAGCCTTGATGGGCAAGCTCCAGCAGTTTCTGCTGGAGCTGGGCAAGGGCTTTGCTTTTGTGGCCCGCCAGCAGCGCATCAGCACCGAAACGCAGGATTTTTACATCGACCTGGTGTTCTACAACTACCTGCTCAAGTGCTTTGTGCTGATTGATCTGAAAACCGGCCATCTCACCCACCAGGACATCGGGCAGATGGATATGTATGTGCGCCTGTACGACGATTTGCGTCGGAGCGAGGGCGATAACCCGACTGTGGGTATTTTGCTGTGCGGCAGCAAAGACCAGTCGGTGGTGCGCTATTCGGTGTTGCACGAGAGCGAACAACTGTTTGCCAGCAAATACCGCCTGGTGCTGCCCAGCGAGGATGAGCTACGCGCGGAGTTGGAGCGCGATCAACAAGCGCTGGAAGCGCAAGCTCATAAGACAAGGACGAAACACAATGACTGATCTCGAAAAACAAAAACTGGGCAAGACTCTTTGGGCCATTGCCGACCAATTGCGCGGCGCGATGAATGCGGACGACTTCCGCGATTACATGCTGGCGTTCTTGTTCCTGCGCTACCTGTCGGACAACTACGAGGCCGCCGCACAAAAGGAACTGGGGGCGGACTATCCCAAATTGGCTGACGATGACCGCCGCGCGCCGCTGGCAGACTGGTATGAACACAACGCCGATGACGCCGCCGAGTTCGAAAAGCAGATGCGCCGCAAGGTGCACTATGTGATCCGCCCGGAATACCTATGGACCAGTATTGCGGAACAAGCGCGCACTCAGGACAACGAGCTGCTGCACACCCTGCAAAACGGCTTCACCTACATCGAGAATGAATCCTTCGCCAGTACCTTTCGCGGCTTGTTCTCGGAGATCAATCTGGCTTCGGACAAGCTCGGCAAGACCTACCCCGAGCGCAATGCCCGGTTGTGCAAGATCATTGCCGAGATTGCCAAGGGCCTGACGCAGTTTTCCACCGACAGCGACACCTTGGGTGATGCCTATGAATACCTGATCGGCGAGTTTGCGGCAGGCTCCGGCAAGAAGGCCGGCGAGTTCTACACGCCGCAGCCGATTTCCAGCATCCTCTCGGCCATCGTCACGCTGGACGGGCAGGAGCCGGCCACCGGCCAGCGCAAGCACATGGACAGCGTATTGGACTTCGCCTGTGGCTCAGGGTCACTGCTGCTGAACGTGCGCCACCGCATGGGGCCGAACGGTATTGGCAAGATCCACGGCCAGGAAAAGAACATCACCACCTACAACCTGGCGCGCATGAACATGCTGCTGCACGGAGTCAAGGATTCAGAGTTCGAGATTTTCCACGGCGACACGCTGCTCAACGAATGGGACATGCTGCGGGAAACCAACCCGGCCAAGATGCCGAAGTTCGATGCGGTAGTGGCCAATCCGCCCTTCAGCTATCGCTGGGAACCGACCGATGCGCTGGGCGAGGATGTGCGCTTCAAGAATTACGGCCTGGCGCCCAAGTCCGCCGCTGACTTCTCCTTCCTGCTGCATGGCTTCCACTTCTTGAAGCAAGATGGGGTGATGGCCATCATCCTGCCCCATGGCGTACTGTTCCGTGGCGGGGCCGAGGCACGCATCCGCACCAAGCTGCTCAAGGATGGCCACATCGACACGGTGATTGGCCTGCCGGCCAACCTGTTCTTCTCCACCGGCATTCCGGTGTGCATCCTGGTACTGAAGAAGTGCAAGAAACCCGATGACGTGCTGTTCATCAACGCCGCCGAGCACTTCGAAAAGGGCAAGCGGCAGAACCGGCTAATGCCGGAGCACATTGACAAGATCATCGACACCTACCAGTTCCGCAACGAGGAGCAGCGCTATTCGCGTCGGGTGGGCATGGATGAGATCGAGCAGAACGATTTCAACCTGAATATTTCACGCTACGTGAGCACGGCAGAGGCTGAAGAAGAGGTTGATTTACAGGCCGTTCATGCAGAGCTGGTTGCGCTTGATGAAAGGATTAAGACTGCAACGAAGCGGCATAATGCCTTTCTGAAAGAACTGGGCCTGCCTTTGCTGCCTTGATAGCACGATGCTGACTGATAGTAGTTAAGCGCAGCAGTTTCGCTACCCAATTTACGCCTGACCATGAGTGACCTACGCCTTTTCCAATTGAAAACCAACCAAGCCACCGAACTGCCCGGCACCGCTTCCGACCTGGAAAAGCCACTGCAAACGCTGATCGAGCGCAATCTGGAAACGCTGCTGGGCATCCGCTTTGTGGCATCGGAGTACACCACGGGTAAAACCCATGGCGGGCGGATTGATACGCTGGGTTTGGATGAAAACCACTGCCCGGTGATCATCGAATACAAGCGCTCGCAGTCGGAAAATGTCATCAATCAGGGGCTGTTTTACCTGGATTGGCTGATGGACCACAAGGCCGAATTCAAACTGTTGGTGCTGGAGCGTTTTGGTAAAGAAACAGCCAATCTCATTGACTGGAACGGCCCGCGCCTGATCTGCATTGCAGCCAATTTCACCAAATACGATGCCCATGCGGTACAGCAGATCAACCGCCAGATCGAGCTGGTACGGTATCGGTTGTTTGGCGATGATCTGTTGTTGCTGGAGGCAGCTAATACGCCCAACACACAGCCCAATAATCCGCCATCAAAACAGCCTACGAATGGCACTAAAACACACACTACGGACAAAAGCGTGGCAAAAACTCATGCTGAGTTGAGCCCAAGCATGTTGACCCTAATGGATACCGTTGAGGCTTACATTTTCTCGCTGGGTGATGATGTGCAGCGTAAGGAACTCAAGCTTTACTACGCTTACCGCCGCCTCAGAAACTTTGCCACCATTGCGCTGCAGAAAGGGCAACTGCTGATCTACCTGCATCTGAACCCTGAAGAAGTCGAGCTGCCATCCAACGGACGAAGTGTAAAAGGGGTGGGACATTGGGGAACCGGTGATGTCGAGCTGCGGGTAACGAATAGCACAGAGCTCGACTTGGCCAAGCCACTTATTCTCAAGGCCTATGAATGTTGACGAGATGTCAGCCATTGCTGGTAGAGACTGGATAGACACAGATAAATAAGTTGGTTTGTCCGACGTATGGCCATGAATTCTGTTGATCATTTGACCTGCCCAATCCATCAGCAGTCTTTAAAAACAGGTCTGGCACTGATCCGGTACGGCTTGATCCGGTTCAGCGAGGCATACCGTACTGCGCGAGATGAGCAGTTCCAAAATTCCTGTTTTTACACAATGGGTGGCTGTGGATTAGGTACACGACTGGTTCAACAGGTGCAGTACTGTGACCAGTGCCGCAATGCGCATTTGATGTGGTGTCAAACCTATACAAGTAGTGAAGGACTACCACCTGCCCGTACCGCCATGCTCGGCATATTGCAACACGGCATGGGCATGCAACCAGAAATTACCATTACGCCCCCCGATCTCCCTATATTACTAGCCAATGGTCAGCTAGTTGAAGCGGCCAAGCGCATTAGAGAAGCAAACCCTCATGTGGATTTTGGCACGATTCTTATTCATCTCAATTTCCTGAACCGCCACACGGAATTGGATGAATTGATGGCACAGGTTGAGTCCGGCGTTTTAGTGACACTTAGCGATTCATAGCGCAAGTGCAACCCCGTCAATCCACCCTACCCTACCGCCACGCAGAACATTGATCACTAAAATAACATTACTTCCTTGACAATTCCGTACGTGCTACTACGATCAAGCAATACGGCTTGCGGTGGCTGGCTGCGCGCATTGATGTTCCTGTATTAAAAGGATGAAATGCTGTGGTGGTTGTTTGGCCAGTCACACGGATAACAATATTCTTTACCGCCGTTTTCTGTATCTACATCCGTACCCAGCGCGCAAAAAATCCCAAATTGGGCCAGCAGAGCCCTTGTTGCGCTCGTTTTTCAGGCAGGGAGATGCATGACAACTAGACCGGTTTAGCGCCGCCAGCAAAACCCAGCAAAGTGGTTTGGGTTAGG
This sequence comes from Chitinivorax sp. B, assembly GCF_005503445.1. Classification (NCBI taxonomy): domain Bacteria; kingdom Pseudomonadati; phylum Pseudomonadota; class Betaproteobacteria; genus Chitinivorax; species Chitinivorax sp. B. The sequence goes on from NZ_SCOH01000004.1 coordinate 125,874, forward strand.
TGTGCAAACAGGGCCGCATGAAGGGGTGGCCAGTTTGCGAACACCGCCAGCTGGGTTTTGTTAGCGGTGCTTAAAACTGTGCATCAATAGAGGAGATAACACATGAAGTTAAGGAGCTTAGCTGCAGAAGGTGTTGTTCAGTCCAAACAAAAACGTAAGCCTAGGGGGTTTGCCACCACCCTGGTCCCAGCACTGGCTTTGCTGGTTGCCGGGGCTGACGTGGCGGCGAGCACATTGAACCAGAATGTGTCGTGGACGATTGATCGGGCTGGGACATCGACCAAGTATCGGATTGTGGCGTATGGCGATTCGATTTATGCGGGTTATAACGGCTCGATCACCAGTGCTGCCAAATATTCCGCGCCGACGGTGGATGCGGAGTATCTATCAGCTTCCTGGAATGCCGATATCGAGAGTGTACGCCGTACCAAGTCGGGTGCGGTGGCATCGGATGTCTACAACAACAAGATCGTGGCGGAACGGTCTTACATGCAGGCTGCGTCCACCCGTGTAGTGACGTTTGAGATGTGCGGCAACGATGGCTTACAAGCTCGATCAGCCTTCAAAAGCCAAAGCGGCACGTGCGATTTCAGTGTGATGGATAACGCACTGAACAGTTGCAAGACCCATGTCGCTGCAGCCATGGATTTCATCAATGCCAATGCCTATTCTGGCGTGAAATTGAAGGTGGTCTCCAACCTGTACTACCCCGGTTATTCGGCCGACAACAAGCAAAGTACATGCACCAGCCCCGGTACGGGCAAGACGGTGAACATGCGCGATACCTTCTTGCCGTACATGGCCAAGATGAATTACTGGATGTGTGAATACGCGCGCCAGAAAGGCTTTAAGTGTACCGACAGCTTTGCCGAATACATGGGGGCCGATTACGACAGCAATAGCGACGGGAAGGTTGATACCGATGGGTTGCGCTATGTGGCAGGGGAAAGCGAGACCAGCTACGTGACGCGCATCACGTCGACCTTGAAATCGACCATTCGCGATGCCAACGCCAAGTTTGTATCGTCCGGCACCAGTTATGACTATATCCAGTCTGATGATACACACCCAACCTATAACGGCGGTTCGGTGACATCGGGTCTGTTTGGTGATACCACTGGGTCGGGGGCACCACGCTATACCTCGTTCTCCAACGGCAAAAACCCAATCTGGAATACGCTGGGTCATGAACGCATGGGCTGGGCTGTTTCAACGTCCAACCCGTTGGCACCTTGATATCAGATAGATAGGTTGTCCCATGGTGGCGCCACCTCATTCCAACAAACCGTCGACTCCGCCCGTCGCCGGCAAGGGGGCGTGGCGCCCCTCATTTGGCTATCTGGCAATTGCATTGGTACTTGCTTTATGTGGCCTGGGTTACTGGTGGATGTCTGATTCATCGTCCTCTTCGTCTGAAACTGCATCGACCACAGCCCCCAAGGCTTCTTCTACCCCCACAAGCAGTACTGGGGGTTGGCCTGCGTTGGCAACGGCTCCCTCCTCCCAGCTGGCAACCGATACACAGGAAATCCGGGTAAGCCGCGATGGGGATCGTGATCCAACGCCTGATTTGTCGAATTTCATACCGCAGGGCCAAACGCCAACCATGAACGAGGTCATCAACCGTTTGCACCAAGCGGGTATTCATACAGGCCTGGGTGCGTTCAATCCGCCGGGTACCCGCCCGCCCAAAGTGGGGCTGGCTGTGCCGGAAGGCTACCCGCTACCCGATGGGTATGTCCGCCACCACCAAGCGACTGACGATGGCCAGCGTATCGAGCCGATTCTGATGTTTGCACCTGATCGCCAGATTCTGGACGCCAACAACCGCCCCATTCAGGTACCGCCGGATCGTGTCGTCACACCAGAGCTGGCGCCTCCCGGCTTTCCGATACGGCGCATTGTGATTCCCCCACCCATCGATTCGGGGCGAACCGGGCGCTGATCCTTATCCACGCATTTCTTGCCCTAAGGTTGACGTATGTTGATTGGCATCCTTGGCAGTTCGATTCTTTGTGGTCTTTATGCTTATGGCGGCATGGGCTGGGTTCTCGGCTTTGTGGCACTGGTACCCTGGCTACGATCGCTGAATGCATCTAAAACGCTGGGTGGCACACTGCTGAGCGCTTATCTGATGACGGTGGCCTACACCATTGCGGTGTTTGCCTGGTTTGGTGCCGCCATTGGCAACTACACCCAGGTTGGCGAGGCCACTGGGTTGTTAGTACTGATCTTGATGGCACCCCTGTTTCAACCCCAGATCATCGCCTTTGCACTAACCCGGCATCTGCTGGCCCGCCGTTATGGACCTGTACTACAGGCCCTGGCTGGTGCCGCCGCTTGGGTGGCAACAGAGCGACTGATCCCCAAGCTGTTAAGCGACACGCTGGGCTATGGCCTTTACCCTGCTGTGCTGATTCGCCAGGCTGCAGATTTGATCGGCTCTGCTGGATTGACATACTTGCTGTTGCTATCCAACGAAGCATTGACTGCAGCCTGGGCACAGCGAGCATGCGGGATCAAGGCTGTGCTCAAACCCATCGCAGTATGCTTCACAATTCCTGCCTTATTGGCTGGCTATGGCTGGTCAACCTCCGCGGCCAGCACGGGGCGTGATGCCAAACCTGTACGTGTGGGCCTGATTCAATCCAATCTGGTGGCCTATGAACGTATGCGCAGTGAGCAAGGCACATTCGCTGTGGTCAGAGAAATCCTCGATACCCACTATGCAATGAGCTATGACGCAGTCGAGCGACAACGTGCAGATGCTGTGTTGTGGTCTGAAACTGTCTATCCCACCACTTTTGGGCGCCCGAAAAACCAGGTTGGCGCTGTGCTGGATCAGGAGATTCTGGATATCGTACGATCGGCAGGTGTGCCCATTTTGTTCGGCACCTATGATCGGGATGATGCTGGCGAGTACAACGCCACTGCTTTTGTGACACCCAATCATGGGCTGCTGGGCATGTATCGCAAAAGCCGCCTTTTCCCACTGACAGAGTACGTGCCATCATGGCTTGATGGCCCGACATTCAGACGGCTGCTGCCTTGGACAGGTACCTGGAAACCGGGCTCTGGCGCACGCGTCTTCCCATTGCAACTTAAGGATGGGCGCGAAATTCCGGTACTACCGTTGATTTGCCTGGATGATGTCGACACCAATTTGGCCATCAACGGCGCACGCCTGGGTGCACAGGCTATCATGAGCATGTCCAACGATTCCTGGTTTACTCAACACCCGCACGGCGCCTCTCTGCACCAAGCCGTCGCTGCTTTCCGCAGTATCGAAACACGCCTGCCACAGTTCCGTGTCACCACCAACGGCTATAGCGCGGTGATCGACCCAAGTGGCAAGGTCATCGCCGGCTCGCTTATGGGCGAACGTACATTAGTCATCGGCGCTCTGCCGGTACAAGCCCCTCCACTTACACTCATGGTCAGGTGGGGTGACTGGGTAGGGTTGGCCTGTGCGGCCTTCTTGGCCTTGCTGGCTGCCACTGCCTTGTTGCCCCAATGGCATCACCAAGTGGGTGGCGGCAACCAACCGGTCATCGATTGGTCAACCAATCATATCAACGTCACCGTGCTGCCCATGGCCGCACGTGTGGTTGCAGGATTGTTGCGGGCCTTTGCGCGATGCAGCTTGATCTGGATAGCCTTTGCCATGCTGATGGACGACAATCTGCGCGCACACACACTGGCACAAATCCGACTGTTCGGCAGCTTGTTCCTGCTGCCCGAAGCAGTTGCCTGGTTTGTGTTGTTGGCATTTACAGCCAAAGCCAATATCCAGAACGGACAACTTGTCTTAAGCCATGGCACGCGACAGCTAGCCCTGCCATTGTCAGATATTGCTGCAGTAGCGCTCTGGTGGCTACCCTTGCCCGGCCCAGGCCTGACCTTACGACTGACATCAGGCGAACGGTGGCGTTACGGTTTGGCATTGCACAACCCTTCAATCTTGGCACAGGCTTTGGCCATGTCTGGCACCACTTTCCAACCATCCAAAGCACCTTCATTCCTGACCAGCTTCACCCGTGCCCGTGAAGCAGCCAAACCTGGGCGAATCGCCCATCCTACGGTGAAGTTCCTGCTTTTCCCGTTGCTGTTGGCATTGCCTGCATTCAATCTGCACCAGCATATTGCCTACGGCAGCCTGTTGGGTGAGTACTACACCTTTGGCCCCAAAGCCTATTTGACTACACTGGCACTATGGTGGGTCACCTGGACCATCGGCATGGCTGCCACTGCCACCATCCTGCGGGTGGGGATTGAAGCGATCACTTTCATGGCAGCATTGCTGCGCCCACAACAAGCAACGGATACCCGATACCTGGTCGAACGCATGGGCTTGGTCACACTGTACCTGGGTATACCGATATGGCTGCTGGTCAGGATTACCGGTGCAAATTAGTGTAGTGTTTCACTTTTCTTGAGACATAAAAGTGCGTCTTTCACGCCGACTCATCGTTGCAAATCCTCGCCATAGCTCGCTATGGCAGTGGTTCGCGCCTCGATTCGTCGCGACATCCATCACTTTTATACGTCGCAATCTACGTGAAACACTACACTAGCCTGAAAATGTCGTTTATGGCTTGAGGGCTTGCCTGTCCAGTATTCAGATGTGCTATCGTCGCGGCCAGTCCATATCGCGATATCGACATGAACCTTTCGGAACAGCAGGTGTTGGCGCTGGCGCCAGATAGCGGCTCGGCCAAAAATGGCAAAAAGCTGGGGCAGGCAGCACATTGGGGCAATTTGGGGCAAAGCAGCCGCAGCCTGTGGGGCGAATGCCAGGGCAGTGGTTCGAAACCCTATCAGGTGCGGGTGGATCTGGCCGATTTTGCCAGCAAGTGCTCGTGCCCCAGTTTCAAATTCCCATGTAAACATGCATTGGGGTTGTTGGTGCTGACGGCCAATCAACCGGATTTGATCGTCCCTCAGGATGAACCCGATTGGGTAACGGAGTGGCTGGATAAGCGTGGGCAGAAGGCCACCGAGAAAGAAACCAAGGCAAAGGCCAAAGCCGCCAAGGCCACTGAAGCCGCCCATGACCCAGCCCAACAGAAACGTGCCGAGCAACGCGAAAAGCGGGTGCAGGATGGGCTGGATGCCTGCCAGCTGTGGCTGGAAGACTTAATACGCAATGGCATGGCACGGTTAGCCAACGAGGGAATGGGTATTTGGGAACAACAATCCGCCCGATTGGTGGATGCTCAGGCGAGTGGCTTGGCGGCACGATTGCGACCCATTGGCGAATTAGTCGGTGCACACGAGGATTGGCCAAACCAGGTGCTGGGTCGCTTGGGCAAATTGGCCCTGGCGATGCGTGCTTACCAACGATTGGACCAACTGCCACCTGCATTGCAACAAGACATACGACAGCTGATTGGCTTCACCGTGCGTGAAGATGAGGTACTGGCGACGGGCACCGTTCAACACGACCGCTGGCAGGTAATGGGTCAATGGGTGGATGAAGGCGACCGGGTACGGGTACAGCGAACGTGGTTGATTGGCGAAGGCAGCCGCCGATATGCGTTGATTCTGCAATTTTCACCAGGCACCCATGTGCCGTTCGGTGCCACTTGGGTGCCAGGCACCGCATTCGAGGGTGAACTGGCATTTTGGCCCAGCGCTTATCCGATTCGCGCCATGCTTAAAGGCAGCCCGTCACCGCTACCAGCCTTCCCAGCACTTTCGCATGCTGAACCGATTGCCGCCCTGCTGGATCGCATCGGCCATGCGCTGGCAGCGAACCCATGGCTGGAGCGACTGCCAGCCGTCATCTCAGGCGCCGTCCCCGTACAAGGGCCACAGGGCTGGCAGGTGGTGGATGCAGCCGGGGATGCCTTGCCACTGGCCGGCCAAGCACATTGGCCATGGTTAGCCCTGACAGGTGGCGTACCACATGATGTGGCAGTGGAATGGATGGGGGATGTCATTCTGCCCTTAGGTGTCATGGCCAATGGTCGCTATTACCCGCTGACAGGGGACGCAAATGCATAACCTGACCAAACTGGCGCTGGTGGGTACCGCCAACAGCCCATTGCAAGCCAACACCCTGCCTGCCATTGACAATGCTTTGCCCGCTGCCAGTCGCGAAGCGCAGCTGCTTTGGCAAGCTGGCGCACACGCGCTATACCTGCAAGCTGGCCGCCTTGCTCAGGAAGGCCAACATCCGCCACCAGCACCAGCCGACAACTTGCCAACGGTATCTAGCGGCCTATTTGGCATGCTGACCGAATTGTTGGCCGGCCAATGGGAGGAGCTGGAAACCTGGGCCACCCAACGCTTGCAGCAAGCCGGCTTGCGCTTGCCACCCAGTTTGCTGTTGCGCACCTTGGATATTACCAATCCCAATCGCCGTACCTTATGGCAACCATTATTCGGGCAACGCGGGCTGTGGCTCGCTGCCCAGAACCCGGAATGGCACTGGGCCATTGCCAACACCACACAGCCAGCTGACGACAGCGTGTTGACCAGCATTTGGCAAGAGGGAACGTTGACAGCCCGCCGCCGCGCCCTGGCTGAACAACGCCGCCGTAATCCTGCCCTGGCCCGCGACTGGCTGGAAGCCGTATTACCACAAGAAAAGGCCGATGCCAGACTGACGCTAGTCGATGTATTGGCGCAAGGCACCACGGCAGATGATATTCCACTGCTGGAGCGGCTGATGAGCGACCGCAGTACAGGTGTGCGTCAATTCGCGGTGGGTCTGCTATGCCGACAGCCGACAGCCGCCTTGGCACAACGCTGGGCCGAGCGCGCCCAGGCATGCCTGCAGTGGTCTGACAACCTGATAATCGATCCGCCGCAAGAATTACCCAAGGATTGGGAACGGGATGGCCTATTGGCCAACCCACCTGCAGGCGAAGGCAAACGTGCCTTCTGGCTACGCCAACTGGTTGCCTTGGTGCCGCCATCACTGTGGAAAAGTCACACCAAGCAATCGCCCGCCTACCTGATTGCGGCCCTGCCGGCCCAAGAATGGGGTGAGGCGGTGTTGCGCGGGTTGGCTGATGCCACCGCCCGTTTTGCCGATGCCGAATGGGCCGATGCATTGCTGCAAGCGGATGCCAGCTTGGGTAGGTTACTGGCTACAGATGCGCTGAACCCGCTTTGGCATGCCCTGCCCATGACCCAACGCACGGCCCATTGCCTGGCCCGCCTGCAGGTAGGTGAAGTGCCATTGGCGGCACTACGGGCCGTGCCTGCCCCGTGGCCAGCAGCAATCAGCCAGGCTGTTTTGGCCAAATTGGCAATCAGCCAATACAGCCTTGCCAATCCTGACGACTTCACCAACCCGCTGACAATGTTGCTGTTGGCCATCTTGCACGGTGACGATACCACCCTACCCCAATTGAACGATTGTGCCCAGCAATGGTTGGCCAATCTCAGCCAGCGTGAAGGCTGGGCATTTTGGCAACCCAAGCGGGATGTCGAGCGCTATATTGCGCTATCACAAGCCAAACAACATCTGATCAAGGAGACTCCGCTGTGAGCAACAGCCTGAACACCGTGCTGCGTCAACACGCAGAGCAGCAATTCGCAGAAGAACTGGCCGAGTTGGCGAAACAGGATCGTCATCCGCGCCCACCCAAGTGGCAGCTATCCCCGTGGGCGGTGAAGACCTACCTGTTAGGTGGCAAGCTGGAAAACGGCTTCGAGGTCTCGCCCAAATACATCGGCAGTGGTCGGCTGATCGAAATTGCGGTGGCCACGCTGGCCACTGACCGAGCCTTACTGTTGTATGGAGTGCCCGGCACGGCCAAAAGCTGGGTATCCGAGCATTTGGCCGCAGCGATTTGCGGCGATTCCACCCTGTTGATCCAAGGCACGGCGGGCACCGATGAATCTGCCCTGCGATACGGCTGGAACTATGCCCGCCTGCTGGCAGAAGGCCCTACCCCAGCCGCATTGGTGGAAAGCCCGATGCTGAAAGCCATGCGTGACGGAAAACTGGCACGCATCGAGGAATTGACCCGTGTCCCAGCCGAGGTACAAGACACGCTGATCACCTTGCTGTCGGAAAAAACCCTGCCCGTGCCTGAACTGGGTATGGAAGTACAAGCCAACAAGGGCTTCAACGTGATCGCCACGGCCAACAACCGTGACAAGGGCGTCAACGAGATGTCCAGCGCCTTGATGCGCCGCTTCAATACCGTCATCCTGCCCACGCCCGATACCTTTGACGAAGAAGTCGATATCGTCACCCGCCGTGTTGCAGAACTGGGTCGGGCTCTGGCCCTGCCTGCTGAAAAGCCCGCTTTGGAGGAAGTACGCCGTGTGGTCGCCATCTTCCGCGAACTGCGCAATGGCCTGACTGAAGACGGTAAGACCAAGCTCAAGTCGCCATCCGGCACACTCTCCACGGCCGAAGCGATTTCGGTGATTGGCCATGGCATGGCCGTTGCTGGCTATTACGGCGATGGTGTCCCCCGTGCCGCAGACTTTGCGGCCAGCCTGACCGGGGCAATCGTCAAAGACCCGGTACAAGACAAGGTAGTCTGGCTGGAATACCTGAAAACCATCGCTAAAGAACGTGACGGCTGGAAGGATTTGTATCGCGCATGTATGGAGGTGGTGTGACACGCCTTGCGTGGCCATCAGGTCCTGCATGGCCTGTCACACCTCAAACATAGATACGGCACCGCAAGCGACAACGACATATAAAGGATGACCATGACACTCCTCCCCATCCACGACGACCGCTGGAAGGCACTGGTCAACGATATCGCCGAGTGGCACTTTGCAGATGGCCAAGTACTGCGCTATCGGCTGTTTACCGTCAATTGTGGCGAGCTGTGGTTGAAAAGCGGCCGGCTGATTGCCTGCGACCCGTTCGCCACACTACAGCCCCGCGACAACCCAGAAGTGGCTGTACCACCGGGGGTATACCCCGTCGTTGCCACCGTGGCGGATACCAGTGATGAACTGGATGGCTCACAACCGCGTGAGGCATATCTGTCGGTGATCCTGTCCGACAAACCTGCGGTAGGCTGGCGCTTTCTGTCGCCGATTCCACCAGGAATGGCGTTGCCGGAACTTGGCGACCATGAATTCATTGGCTTGTCAGTTGATGAAAACACCGTCGCCTTCGCCGATGCCGATGCCATTGAACGCCTGATGCCCAACCCAGATGAGATCGACTGGGAGTTCGAACTGTTCGACAGTGGCGAGGATGACGCCTGGCAAGCCCGCCTGAATGACCCAGCCGAGCTGCGTGAAGGTTTGGTCAACATCGCCTTACCCAACGCCCAAGACAGTGAAAACATCATTCTCAGCTATGCGGGCTGGGGCGATGGCAGCTATGCAGTTGTGGGCACTTATGCCGACGATGGCACGCTGACCGGCGTACACATCGATTTGGCGGTGTTGCCACTGGCCCCGTTACCAGAATGGGACTGATGCAATGACCGTGCACTACTTCGGCATCCGCCACCATGGACCAGGTTGTGCCCGTGCCCTGGAGGCCGCGCTGGATGCCCTGCAACCAGATATCGTATTGATGGAGGGCCCACCGGAAGCGGATACGCTGATCTCCTTGGCAACCGACCCCGCCATGAAACCGCCGGTAGCATTGTTGATCTACCCACAGGAATCGCCCAACCTGGGTGTGTTCTACCCATTCGCCACATTTTCGCCGGAGTGGCGGGCGATTCAGCATGCAGTCGGGCGGTCAGTACCCTTGTGGTTCATTGATCTGCCACCCACTCATGGCTTTGCCGAAGAGATGGCCAAATCTGTCAATACAGAAACGGATAAGGCGGGCGAACAGCCCCACGAAGAAAGCATAGCCGCCAGCATCGATAACGACCGCCAGGTCAGCCACGATACCGAGCTTCATGATTGGCGCATGGACCCAATAGGCGAATTATCGCGCGCAGCGGGTTACGCTGACGAAGAACAGTGGTGGGAAGTACAGGTAGAACAACGCCGCGATGCCACTGATCTGTTCGCCGGCATTCAGGAGGCCATGACTGCCCTGCGCAAAGCGGCCCCAGCCCCCAATCTACGGGAAGCTCGTCGTGAAGCTCACATGCGCAGTCGTATTCGTGAAGCGCAAAAGATCGGCTATGCCAACATTGCGGTGGTCTGTGGCGCTTGGCATGTCCCTGCTTTGGCTGGCCGTGCCACAGCGAAGGATGACAATGCCTTGCTGAAAGGTCTACCCAGGACCAAAACTGCCGCCACCTGGGTACCGTGGAGTGACGACCGGCTGGCCAGTGAAAGCGGCTATGGTGCTGGCGTGACGTCACCCGGTTGGTATCGCCACCTGTGGCACAGCCCAGACCGCGCCGTGTTGCGCTGGATCACCACCGCCGCCCGCCTGATGCGGCAGCAGGGGTTGGATGCCTCGTCTGCCAGCGTGATTGAATCGATCCGACTGGCAGAAGCCCTGGCCGCCATGCGTGATTTGCCGATGCCCGGTTTGGCGGAAACCCGCGAAGCCATGGAGGCCGTACTGTGCCACGGCGACCCGGCACCGTTGGCATTGATCCGGCGCGAACTGGAGATAGGTCACCACATCGGTGCCGTACCACCCAGTGCTGCGGCAGCACCCTTGCAACGCGATCTGGAGGTCGAACAGAAGCGGTTGCGGCTGAAGCCAACCAGCGAATCCAAAACAATCGATCTCGACCTGCGCGAAGACGGTGGCCGTGCCCGCAGCCGCCTGCTACATCGGTTGACCATACTGGGTGTCAAATGGGGCGAACAGCAGCGGGACAGCAACCGTACCGGTACTTTTCGCGAAAGCTGGACTCTACGCTGGCAGCCGGAGCTGGCTGTCGACCTGATCAGCGCCAGTCGTTATGGGAATACCATTGAAGAAGCGGCCAGCCACAAACTGTGTGAGCAAGCCCGCAACGAGGCCACGTTACCAGCGCTGACTGCCATGCTGGATTGGGCCGTGCTGGCCCGTCTACCCGTCGCCATCAGTGTATTGCTGGGCTGTGTGCAGAACCAGGCCGCACTGGCAGCGGATTTGGCCCACTTGATGGACGCACTGCCACCCTTGGCCCGTGTCGCCCGCTATGGCGACGTGCGGGGTACCCACAGTACCAGTATCGAGCCGATCATCATCGGGTTGGTGGACCGCATCACAGTGGGCCTGCAACCTGCTGCCAGCGGCATCGACGAACACGCTGCCATTGCGCTGCTGGATCAGATCGATGCGGTACAAGGCGCACTTGATCTGCTGGAAATGGCCGGATTGCGTGATGATTGGTTCGATACCCTGCAACGCTTGGTGACTCAGGATGGTGTCGCCCCAACGGCACGTGGGTTTGCACTACGTTTGCTGTTTGATCGGCAACGCATCACGGAAGCCGAGCTGGCGCAACGGGCCAGACTGGCGCTGTCGCCCACCTTGCCACCAGCCGATGCCACCGGCTGGTTATCCGGCCTGCTGCGAGGCAGTGGGTTGCTACTGCTGCAGCATACTGAGCTATGGCTGGCATTGGATGGCTGGTTGCGCTCACTGCCACACGACGTGTTCATTGAGCGCTTGCCGCTATTGCGCCGTGCCTTTGCCGACTTTACCCCTGCAGAACGGCGCCAGATGGGGGATAAGGTTCGCCATCTGGGCCAGAGCGGCTCGGCACCGGTGGCAACCACATTGCCTGTCGACGAAACCCGTGCAGCACGCGTGTTGCCCGTGTTGCAAACCATACTGGGCCCGTCTGCGGCTCAGATGACTGAAACCGAATGAGTGAGCTGGATGTCTACCACGCTTGAAACTGATCCCCAACAACGCTGGTGCCTGATTCTGGGCGAGCCAGCAAACGAGCCTGGCGCGCGTCTGCCACTTGATCTGCAGCGTATGGATGATGCCCTGGCCGCCTTGTACGATGCAGAGCGCAGCGGTGGTCTTGGGCCATCCTGCCCGAACATCGCGCGTTGGTTGGGCGATATTCGCGAGTATTTCCCTACCACCGTCGTGCAGGTCATGCAACAGGACGCACTGACCCGGCTGGATCTGCAACGTATGTTGCTGGAGCCAGAACTGTTGGAAAGCGTGGAGGCCGACGTGCATCTGGTGGCCAACCTGATGTCGCTGTCTCGTGTCATGCCCGCCAAAACCCGCGATACCGCCCGTCGTGTGGTGCGGAAAGTGGTCGAAGCACTGGAAAAGCGTTTGAAGGAGCCCATGCGGCAGGCCATCACCGGCAGCCTTAACCGGGCCGAACGCAATCATCGCCCCAAATTGCAGGAGATCGATTGGCATCGCACCATCCGTGCCAATCTTGGGAATTATCTACCAGATAAAAAGACGGTGATCGCCGAAAAGCTGATCGGCCATGGGCGCAAGCGTTCTGCCCTGCGTGATGTGGTGGTGTGTGTGGACCAAAGCGGCTCAATGGCCAGTTCGTTGGTTTATGCTGGTATTTTCTCGTCCGTGATGGCCTCACTGCGCGCCGTTCGTACTCGCATGGTGGTATTCGACACCGCCGTAGCGGATTTGACAGCGGATATGCAGGACCCGGTTGACCTGCTATTTGGTGTGCAGTTGGGCGGTGGCACCGACATCAACCTGGCGTTGGGATATTGCCAGCAGGTGATCGACAAGCCCGAAAAATCGATTCTGGTACTGATTACCGACCTATACGAAGGCGGCAATCAGGTCGAGATGCTGAAGCGCGCAGCCGCATTGAAGGCAGCAGGGGTGAACATGATCTGCCTGCTGGCCTTATCCGACGATGGTGCGCCAGGTTATGACCACCAGAATGCCGCTCGCTTTGCAGCGATGGGTATCCCGACTTTTGCCTGCACGCCGGATCATTTCCCTGAATTGATGGCCGCTGCCATCCAAAAACAGGATATCAACCTGTGGGCGGCCAAGCAGGGGTATGTGACATCACGGGGTAGTTGATCATCACGGGTCGACACTGACGGGTTCTTGCAGAAATTGCGTGACGATGCGCTCCACCGTGCCATCGCGCATCATTTCTGCCAGCGCCTGAGCCAGCTGTGCGCGCTGGGCCATATCAATTTGTGGACGAGCCCGCAGCACCCAAGTGGATTCACTGACACGTAGAAACTGATTAGGGCTCGCAGTACCACCCATGCTACGTAGCTGGTACTGAATGGCTGGCAAAGTTGCCACTACCGCATCCAGTCGCCCCGCAACCAGCATACGCAAGCCGGATTCCAGGGTCGCAATATCGACTTTGCTAACACGGCTATCGCTGGACAACGGCTCATATTTCAATGCCCGCAATACCCCCACCCCCCGATTGGACGACTTCACAAAGTCTTCATAATTAGCCATCGGCTGCGTTGCCATCGCCACCAATACGACTGGGTAGGTTGCCACCCGCCCCACCACGGCACCATCCTCGTCACTCAGGTTAGTAGCCAGTGACAAGCTGTAAGCATCCTGTCGCCCCTTGAATGCCGCCAGATGACGGGCGGTTGGTACCACAGTGGGAACCAGTGGCACACCACTGCGTTGTGACAGCGCCTTGATCAAACGAACATTGACCCCATCGATGCCATATTTGGCACTTTCAATGGCCCAGGGGGCCACATTGGACATGAGTACCGGCGCCGCGACTGCAGCAGTGCCCATCAACCAGCCGAATCCCAGCAGAAAACATTCCCACCGCATCTTCACCACACATCGTCACAATAGGCACGGCACGCAGCCGTGGCGCCGGCAAATGCACTGGCGTAAGTCAGTATAGTGCAGGCCACACATGCTGCTATTCATGTCAGCCAGACCTTTCGGTTTCGCATATTCGCTTGATCAAAGGTCATGGCCATTGATCGGCTGTCACATTTGCAAATGCTGATTCGTCTGATATAGGTAATCGCTGCAAGTGCCGCCAGTACTGGCTTTCGCATCCAGTATTCGGAACAGACACACTACGGCACAATTCATCCTGGCCATGCTTCATCACCGCAGCACAGGCCTCGGCCCACCTTATATAGTGTGCCTGATGACAGGCTACTTTGACTGGAGAAATAAGCAATGCACGACTTATCCGTTTCCACTACAACCACTTCACTGACCATGCTCAACCCGGCTGGGCTTTACGACCCGTCAGCCAACGGATATTCCCACGTGGCCATGGTACCCCCTGGTACACGACTTGCCTTCATTGCTGGACAAGGTGGTGAAACAGCTGATGGCACCCTGGTGGATGACTTTCAGCAACAGGTTCGTCAGGCATTTCTGAATCTGACAACAGCCGTGACTGCAGCAGGCGGTCGGATGGGCCAAGTGGCCAAACTGACCGTTTTGATTGTGGATCACAGTGAACAACGTCTGGCGGTGTTAAGTGACGAAGTGAAGCGGGTATGGGGGACAGCGCCCGCCCCCGCTTGCTCGTTGATCCCAGTCCCACGACTGGCGCTGGATGGAATGTTGTTCGAGGTAGATGCTGTTGTAGCCATTCCCGCTTGATATCGGGCTAGACTCCGCATCACGCCACGCAGCATGACATATACATCGATAGTCGAGATCAATCAGGCTTTCGGGAAATTATTTGCAATCGGCACAGACGCCTTTGACGGTGACTTCCACTTCTTCAGTGGAATAGCCGTCAGGCAACTGCACCTTCACCGCTGGCGAGACATCTTCAAGGCAGAAGACACGGTGGCAGCGACCACATTTGAAATGGGCATGATGGTGTGACACGTCATCCGCACCAACCCGAAACCGCCAGACACGATCATCACTTGCAATCTTGTGGGCCAATTGACGGTCGATCAACCAATCCAACACACGATACAAAGTGACTCGGTCAATGGGCTCAGTCACCGCCAAGGCTTCTTCGATTTCGGTATGGGAGAGTGCACGCTCGCCAGCCAGCAGCAAGCCCAGCACACGTCGCCGGGGTTCGGTGAGGCGATGGCCGGTTTCCCGAATCAGGCGTTCTGCTTTCGCATCCTGATCGGCTGAGGAAGGTCGGTAACTGGAAGACATGCTAATGGGCGCCGATGTTGCCATCGACGCCAAGTACCGCCTGGGTCAATCTGCGTACTGTTTTTTCAGTCTTTCGCGGCGCTCTTGCGCTTCGATAGACAAAGTGGCAGTCGGACGGGCAATCAAACGGCCCAGACCGATTGGTTCACCAGTATCTTCGCAGTAACCATATTCGCCATTGTCAATACGATTGATGGCCTGCTCGATTTTCTGCAGCAGCTTGCGTTCACGGTCCCGTGTCCGTAATTCCAACGCATACTCCTCTTCCAGCGTGGCGCGGTCTGCCGGGTCCGGTGTGGCTTCCTGCTCCTGCAAATGCTGGCTGGTCTGGGTTGCGTTGTTGATCAGCTCTTCCTTCATCTGCAATAACTTGCGTTTGAAGAAATCCAGGTGATCAGGCGTCATGTACTCGCCGCTCGTATCTTTGAGGACGTCTTGTTCTGTCAGCATCTTAGCCATGGTCGTACGCATCCGTAAGTGTCTCAGTGGCGATGCCGGTCGATGTCGGTATCGCCGCCGGGGTTCGGCGGTCGCAAAGATTAGCCGATGAAACCAGCATGATGCAATAAGTATATGACAGATTTTGCAACAGTAAATTCACATACTGTAATGAATCGACGGTCGGCCCTACCTGCCTGGTTACCCTTCCAGCCACATCATATGACACGGCTGTGCATGCATCACTTGGTGGCCAAAATCCATTGCACCATTGTTTTTAGATCCGCGTCGGGCACGGTCGGGTTGGGTGGCATCGGAACGGGTCCCCACACCCCACCACCGCCCGCCTTCACCTTAGCGATCAGTTTCGCTTCGGCAGTCTTGTCCCCTTTGTATTTGGTAGCCACTTCTTTATATGAAGGGCCGACAACTTTTTTGTCTGCGGTATGACAGGACAAGCAGTTGTACTTTTGTACCAGCACCTTGGCATCTTTAGCATCTGCCGCCATCGCATGGCCAGAAACAAAACCAACCAACGCAGCCAGTATAGCGATTGCTGCTCTCATAGGTACTCCTTTTAGGTGTGAGGAAGCGATTCCGTGCATCATCTTAGCCAAGCTGACGCGGGTTGCAAATGATGGATTCACACAGCGCTGTAATTAGGGGCATGCTCACATCAATAATTCGCTGAGAAATCAGACTATACTGACAGATAATGCCATTTGGGAGCGCGTGCCCGATGTCGTCTTCGCTTCCCATGTCTGCCGTGCCGACAGCCATGTCCTCACTGGGGTTGAACACCTTTGCTGAACATTCGCATGACGGCATCTGGGCTATCGACAAAGATGGCATGATCAGCTATGTCAATCGCCGAATGTCGGACCTGCTTGGCTTTACCCCTCCTGAACTGGTTGGCCGTTCTTTTTTTTCCGTCGTTTCCCCTGCTGACCTTCCAATTGCATTGCAAATGCTGGAAGCAAGCCATGCTCAGCCGGGCAGCTATTACGACTTGCGCTTGCTGCGCCGCGATGGCGACGTTATGTGGGTCATGACTTGCCTGACGCCGCTTCAGCACGCGGATACATTGTCCGGCCTGTTGCTGATGATGGCAGATATCACTGAACGCAAACGAACCGAACAGGCGCTGCGTGAAAAATCCGCGCAGATCGAGGCCATCTACAACAGTTCCAGTACCGGTATCTTCCTCGCTGACAGCCAAGGTCAACTACAGCACGCCAACCCGATGTTCGAAACCCTCGCTGGGCGACTGAGTGCTGAAATGACCGGTGATGGCTGGCTTCACAGCGTGCACCCTGAAGACCGGGCAAGGGTCGCACTGGAATGGCGTATGGCCGTCAAGCAGCAATTGCCCTGCATGACCCAGTTCCGCATGCACTCACCTGGTGGCGAGATGGTCTGGGTACGTCTGATCAGCCGAGCCATGATCATCGACAGCCGCATGCATGGCTATGTCGCATCGGTTGAAAACATCACGCAACGCAAGCAAAGCGAACTAAGGGAAGCCGCAGAGCGGGAAGTATTGGAAATGCTGGTACACCACCAGCCGTTACCCGAAATTCTCAGTCAGATCTGCTTGCAATACGAACGTCGCCGCCCAGGTGAATGGTGTGCGGTGTTCCTGATTGATGATGTGACCTTACAGTGTCGTGCCTGTATCGGCCCCAGTATTCCCCCACACTATGCCAACGCCCTGATTGGCATCACGGCCGACCCCAACGTCGGCTCGTGTGGGGCCGCCATCTGGCGCAAGCAACGGGTGATTTCCGCAGATATCGCGCAAGACCCGCTATGGAGCACCATTCGCGATGGAGCTTTAGCAGTTGGCTTTGCGGCCTGCTGGTCAACACCCGTCATCAATCGCGAAGGCAAGGTCATGGCAACCTTTGCAGTATACGTTGGGCAACCGCGGTCCCCCACCCCGGAATCCTTGATATCGATCGATCACCAGGTCCCATTGGTATTGCTGGCAATCGAGCGGAAACAAGCCCAGTTGCAATTGGACAGCGCACTCGCCACCTTGAAATCGATCGCGGATGGCGTCATCACGGTGGACCGCCACTTCCGGGTCATCTCGCTCAACCCCCAAGCTGAACGCATGACGGGCTGGGCAGTGAAAGAAGCGCAAGGCCATATGCTGGATGAGATTTTCCACGCTGTGGACGAACAATCCGGCGAACCGTTGGTGGCCTGCCCTCCACCTACCGGGGATTGGATACAGCGGCAAAACCCCGTATTGATTGATCGAAAAGGCTGGCGGGTACCTATGGAATACAACACCAGCCCGATTATCGATAGCCAGAAAGAATTGGAAGGGTGGGTTCTGGCGTTCCGTGATGTCAGCAACACCCGGCTGATGGCGCAAGAGCTTTCCCATCAGGCCAGCCACGACTACCTTACCGGTCTGCCCAACCGCATGCTGATGCAGGACCGGCTGGATCAGGCCATTGCCAACGCCAGTCGCAATGGTGGCAAGTTGGGGTTGTTATTTCTGGACCTGGACCATTTCAAACATGTGAACGACACATTAGGGCATGCGATTGGCGATTTGATGCTGAAGGAAGTGGCCAACCGGCTGATCCGCTGCGTACGTGAATCAGACACCGTCAGCCGGCAGGGGGGCGATGAATTCGTCGTCCTGCTGACCAATGTCGAATCCCCGGTCGACGTGGCTTCAGTCGCTCAAAAGATCCTATATACCATGGCCGAACCCATGATATTGGATGGCCACGTACTCAGCATGCAAACCAGCCTGGGCATCAGCCTTTTCCCAGACGATGCCATGGACAGCAGCTCATTGGCGCGCACCGCCGATGCGGCGCTGTATTTTGCCAAAGAACATGGCCGCAACAACTATCAGTTTTTCACTTATGAGATGAGTATTCGCACTGCAGAACGGTTGGCTACCGAACAAGTCTTGCGTGCGGCCATGGAGCAAGCACAATTCGAGCTATGTTATCAGCCACAGATTTCCCTCAAGACTGGTGATGTCGCCAGTGTAGAAGCCTTGCTACGCTGGCGGCACCCTACGCGCGGGCTTTTACACCCTGCCGAGTTTCTCCCCGTAGCCGAAGATATCGGCATCATGGGTGATCTGGGCGACTGGATCTTGCGAGAAGCTTGTCTGCAGCACAAACACTGGCAGGACTCAGGCCTACCCATTGTTCCCATCGCCATCAATATCTCGCCACGCCAGCTGCGTCGTTTTGATTTTGTTAGGAATATCAATGCCATCATGCAGGAAATTGGACTGAGCGAGCATTTGCTTCAATTTGAACTTGCCGAGAACACCATCATGGCGGATGGCGAACAGCGCACAGGCGTTATCGGTGCACTTGGGCAAACGAGCGGGGATATCGTGATTGATGATTTTGGTACCAGCTATTCCAACCTGGGCTTGTTACAACGAGTACCGATCTGCAAGTTGAAGGTCGACATCAGCCTGATTCGCGATATTGGCAACGATAGCGATAACGAAGCCGTTGTCAAAGCCATGATCAACCTGGGAAAAAGCCTTAAGCTGACCGTGGTGGCAGAAGGAGTGGAAACCGCCGAGCAATGGCGCTTTCTGCAAGAAAGCGGCTGCGACGCGGCCCAGGGCTATTTCTGCTGTGAACCTCTGCCCCCCCAAGCATTCGAGCACTGGTGGCGCCAACATCTGGCACGCCCACATGCCGCCTGATCGACACCGTTGTACTGAATTGTTGTGCCTGTACAGTTCTGTGCCTATTCCTGACAAATCAATGCGATTAGTCTAGTTTCCACGCTGAAACCCTGTGTCGACCACGACCGGTTGACCAACCCGGCCCATTACCCGTGGGCCTGATGACAATATGACCACCACCGGAAACCCTATGGATACTGCCACATCTCCCAACATCGTGATCCACAAACGTATCACCAGCCTTCGATTGGTAATGGCACAGCATCGATTGGACGCCTACATCGTCCCCTCTGCTGACCCGCATTTGTCAGAATACCTGCCTGAACGCTGGCAAAGTCGCAAATGGTTGACAGGTTTCATGGGGTCGGTTGGCACACTGATTGTCACACCGACGTTTGCAGGTTTGTGGGTGGACAGCCGCTATTGGGTACAAGCTGAGGCCGAACTGACCGGCACAGGTATTGTGCTGATGAAGATCCAGTCTGCCGCCAGCAATGGACATATCGACTGGTTGGCTGAGCATATTCCGGTAAATGGCTGTGTCGGCGTGGATGGGATGGTGCTGGGTTTAACGGCAGCCCGTGCCATCGAACAAGCCCTGACAATCAAGCAGGTACAGCTACGCAGCGATATTGACCTGCTACAGCAGATCTGGCTAGATCGCCCCAACCTGCCAACCAATGCAGTCTATGAACATGTCGCCCCCTATGCGACACAATCCCGTGCAGAGAAACTGGCCGCTCTACGCAAAACCATGCAGGAAAAAGGTGCCGATTGGCATTTCGTTTCCACACTGGATGACATCGCATGGCTGTTCAACCTACGCGGCGCCGATGTCAGCTACAACCCCGTCTTCGTGGCTCATGCACTGATAGGGATGGAGCAGATCAGCCTGTTCCTCGCAGAGGGCAAAGTACCGGCGGATCTACAGTCCAAACTGGCCGCCGAGGGCATCGTCATTCGTCCCTATGTCGAAACCAGCACCGCGCTGTCGGCGCTGCCCATTGATACGACCTTGTTGATCGATCCGCGCCGCGTCACCCTGGGCTTGCGTCAAGCGGTACCAGTCGGCGTGAAGGTGCTTGAAGCCATCAATCCCAGCACCTTCTCCAAATCCCGCAAATCCGATGCTGAAGCAAGCCATGTACGACAGGCGATGGAGCAGGATGGTGCGGCACTGTGTGAATTCTTCAGTTGGCTGGAAAGCACATTAGGCAGGGAACGTATTACCGAAGTCACTATTGATGAACAGATCACCGCAGCCCGAGCCCGACGCCCCGGATTCGTCTGCCCCAGTTTTGCAACCATCGCCGGCTTCAACGCCAATGGTGCCATGCCGCATTACCGTGCTACCCCAGCTAGCCATGCGGTCATTGAAGGTAGTGGGCTATTGCTGATCGATTCAGGTGGACAATACCTGAATGGCACCACCGACATTACCCGTGTTGTTGCTATCGGCGAACCCTCTGCCGAACAAAAACGTGATTTCACACTGGTGCTGAAAGGCACACTGGCATTGTCATGCGCGCAGTTTCCGCTTGGCCTGAAAGCGCCAATGCTGGATGCCATTGCCCGCGCCCCGATCTGGGCAGCGGGAATCGACTATGGTCATGGTACGGGCCATGGCGTAGGCTATTTCCTGAATGTGCATGAGGGGCCACAATCCATTTCAGTATATGGCATGCCAGAACCACACACTGCCATGGAGGCCGGCATGATCACCTCGATCGAACCCGGTATCTATCGCGCTGGCAAATGGGGAGTTCGCATTGAAAACCTCGTGCTGAACGTGCCAGCAATTAGCGGGGAATTCGGCGATTACCTACGCTTTGAAACATTGACTCTGTGTCCAATTGATACACGTTGCCTAGATCGCTCGATCCTGCGTGCAGATGAAATCGACTGGTTGAACCACTATCATGCAGAAGTTCGGCGCCGACTGCAGCCATTGGTCAGTGGTGACGCACTGGCATGGCTATTACGCCACACCGCGCCAGTCGAAATGTAATGTAATGACGCCGGCTACAGATGAAGTAATGGAGCTCACCCATTGCGTCACACTCTGCTACAGTCAAAAAAAAGCGCTTCAATACTGAAGCGCTTTTTTCATGCAGGAAACCAATCAATGCTTGCCTGATAGTTTGTCCATCAACGCAAACAATACGCCAGACACCAGAAAGGTCATGTGAATACCGATCAGCCAGGCCAAGTCCTCATGACTGGTAGACTGGATATTCACAAAAGCCTTCAACAAATCGATAGCCGAGATCGCCACAATCGAGCCAATCAGTTTCAGCTTCAGGTCTGCATAGGTCACCTTACCCATCCAGCTGGGCTTGTCAGGTGAATTGTGTGCCACATCCAGCTTGGAAATGAAGTTTTCATAACCGCTGAAAATCACGATCACCAGTAAGTTAGCAATCAGCGTGATGTCGACCAGGCTCAGGATTGACAACACTGCATTACCTTCACCCCCCATCAAAATACTGATTACGGTACCAAATTCCTTGATCAGCTTCACAAACAGCACCACGATGCCGCCGATCAGTGCCAGATAGAACGGTGCCAATAGCCAACGGCTATGGAAAATCATCTGTTCCAGAAAGTTCTCTATCTTGTTGTTGTCATCCATATACAAATTTCCTGCAAAGTTCTGCCAAGGGCCGGCAGTTTAACGGTTGTTGATGCAAATTGTGTAATCACAGATACCAAGCCGCCAGGCAAGCTGGCAACTTGGTTTCATTCAAGCCAACCCACTGCCGCACGACACCACTTATCAGAACCGCACAAATTGTCAATTAGCGTGTGTACGAAGCTGCTAACTTGCGACAATCGTTGACATGCCATTGCCATTTGACCAGATGCCTCCCTGGCCGGAAACAGCACTGCATTCCACCAACGATACCGATGAGGCCAATACCACTGGGCATCCGATGTGTCAGTTGGCCCGTTTCGATCAAATGCACAGCCGATGCATATGTCGACCATCATAAAAATCAGGTTTGGAGACCTACATGACCCATCTCTCGTTACGTCATCTTTCTGCCGCCATCCTCACCGGTTTGGCCTGCCTTGCTCAACCCACCCAAGCTGCGACCGAACAGGAGAAGGCAAGTTCAGCCATTCTGCTGCAAGGTTTTCATTGGCACTCCTGGAATTACAACTACGGTTGGTACAGCACACTGGCCAGTAAGGCCGCTGACATGCAGGACTTGGGTATTACCCATGTATGGTTCCCACCACCTTCCGATGCAGCCTCCAACGAAGGCTATCTACCGCGCCAACTGAATGTGCTGGACAGCAAGTATGGTTCGGAAAGCGCCTTGCGTAACACGATCAGCACCCTTAATGGAAAAGGCATCAAATCGGTAGTCGATGTTGTCATCAACCACCGGGTTGGCACCGCCAATTGGGCAGATTTCACCAATCCAGCCTGGGGCTGCAATGCTGTCAGTCGTGGTGACGAATGGAGTGGTGCATGTGGGAATAATGATTCAGGAGGGGGGTATGACGCCGCCCGAGATCTGGATCATTCACAAACCCAGGTCCAGAGCGATTTGAAAGCCTGGGTCGGCAACCGCCTGAAAAATATTGGCTTCAGCGGTATTCGGTATGACTACTCGAAAGGCTATGGCCCGCAATATGCCAAGCTGTACCACGATGCGATGGCGCCCAATTTTTGTGTTGGTGAGATCTGGACTGACCTGAACTACGACGATGTGAATGCACACCGTAAGGTATTGATGAACTATGTGGATGGAACCGGCGGCACCTGCGGCGCCTTCGACTTCACTACCAAAGGCTTGCTGACCAAAGTCTTGCAAAATGGCGATTACTGGCGCCTGAAGGACAGCAGCGGCAAACCTGCAGGTGGTATTGGTTGGTGGGGACAAAAAATGGTGACGTTCGTCGATAATCACGACACCGGGCCATCGGAAAACTGTGGCATCGGCCAGAATCACTGGGCCATCCCATGTGGACAGGTCATGGAAGGTTATGCTTATGTTTTGACCCATCCTGGTATTCCCAGTGTGTATTACGCACACGTCTACGACTGGAACCTGCGCAACAATATCAAAAGCCTGATCGATATTCGTAAAACTGCCGGCATCACATCAACATCCCCCATTGCCATTCAAGCAGCACAAAATGGTTTATACGCGGCTATTGTCAACGGCAACAGCGGCCAAGTGGCAATGAAAATCGGCCCTGGCAGCTGGAGCCCAGGGACAGGTTGGAGTCTGGCCACATCCGGCCCCAACTATGCTGTCTGGACCAAAGGTAATAGCGGTAGCAATTGCAGCGTCACCGCCAATTTCAGCATTGCAAATGCCAATACTGCCAATGGCCAAAGTGTTCATGTTGTCGGCAACCAGACTGCGCTCGGCGACTGGACACCTACAGACAGCTTCAAGCTGACAGCACAAGGTAGTGGCGCCAATGTCACTTGGAGTGGCAGCAAACCCCTGCCCTGCAATTCGGCCATTCAATACAAGTATGTCAAATACAATGGCAGTGCTGCCATTTGGGAAAGTAATCAGCTCAACAGCAGTGGAAATCGCGAATTCACAACCGGCAGCAGCGGTAGTGTCGTGAATCGTGCAGATGGCAATTTCAAATTCTGATTTCTCCGCTACCAATCCAAACCGGCGCACACATTGCTGTTGCGCCTGTTTTTTGGATTCTCAGAAAGCATCTATAGTTATTTCACACATCGACGCAAAACACACCTTGCGCCACCTGAATCAAGCCTGAACCAGCGTTTTGTGGTAGTCTCGCGCGCTTAAAACATCATGGTGTTTTCGTTGATGAATTCTCAACGGATGACGCCCCATCATGGTGCGTGTCTTTTAACTCCATTCTTAGTCAGAAAACCATGCTCGACGCCCTGTTCAAGCTCAAGGAGCACAATACTTCGGTGAAAACCGAGGTCATCGCCGGATTCACCACCTTCCTGACGATGGCGTACATCATCTTCGTCAATCCGGCCATTCTCTCGTCCACCGGCATGGATCACAATGCTGTGTTCGTCGCCACATGTGTCGCTGCTGCCCTGGGCTCTGCGGTCATGGGGCTGGTAGCCAACTATCCGATCGCCTTGGCACCTGGTATGGGCCTGAATGCCTATTTCACCTTCAGTGTGGTGAAAGGTATGGGTGTCAGCTGGGAAGTTGCACTGGGTGCAGTCTTCCTCTCCGGGGTCATCTTCCTGTTCGTCAGCTTGTTCAAGCTGCGGGAAATGATCGTCAATGCCATTCCGCACTCTCTGAAACTGGCCATTTCTGCTGGGGTAGGCTTGTTCCTGGCCATCATTGCGCTGAAAAATGCTGGCGTTGTCGTTAGCCATCCGGTCACCCTGGTGACGCTGGGCAATGTACATGATCCCAAAGTCCTGCTGGCGGCCTTCGGCTTTCTGCTGATTGTTGCATTGGAATACCGCAAGGTTCCGGGCTCGGTGATCATTGGCATCATGACAGTGACCATGTTGGCGGTGTGGCTGGGGCTGGAACAATTCAAGGGGGTATTCGCAGCCGTACCATCCATTGAGCCGACCTTCATGAAGATGGATATCCAAGGTGCGCTGAATGCTGGCTTGCTTGGTGTGGTATTCGTATTCTTCTTTGTCGATCTGTTCGATACCACCGGCACGCTGGTAGGCGTATCACACCGGGCTGGACTGCTTGATAGCCACGGCAAACTGCCACGCCTGAAGCGCGCATTGCTGGCCGACTCCACCGCCATTGTAGCTGGTGCTGGCCTAGGTACTTCCAGTTGTACAGCTTATATCGAATCAGCAGCAGGCACTGCCGTTGGTGGCCGGACGGGATTGACTGCTGTCGTAGTGGCGATTCTGTTCCTAGCTGCATTGTGGTTGTCGCCACTGGCCGGTACCGTACCAGCTTACGCCACAGCACCGGCACTGTGCTATATCGCTGTCCTGATGGCGCGTGGCCTAGCCGAGATCAACTGGGATGATCTGACCGAATCTGCGCCGGCAGTGATCACCGCATTGGGTATGCCGTTCACCTTCTCGATCGCGGACGGTATCGCATTTGGGTTCATCAGCTATACCGCTATCAAGATCATGGCAGGTCGTTATAAGGAAATTGGATTACCCGTGCTGGCAATTGCGGCATTGTGGATCGTGAAATTTGCCTTATTCTGATCTGTCTGCTTAAATGGGTAGTGAGACTCCCAACGATTGTGCCGGCGCAAGCCGGCACTCTTTTTTGCTTCTGGCATATGTAGTGGGCATCAAGCACAAGCTGGTGCATACTTTTCAATCCAGCGCATCCCAATCCGACATTTATCCATCCAACAAATCAACCTGATCGCTGCCGCACAGCCCGCAGTGGGATGATTGCGCCTTGGGTGGAAGGTGCCAGACAGACCCGGAGAGCCTGTCTGGCAAACGTGATGCACCGCGGTGCCAACTTTTTATTTGAGTCATCAACATGTTCCTCGATCCCCTATACATCCGTGACCGTATTCGTACGGTGCCAGACTGGCCTCAACCTGGTGTTCAGTTCCGCGATATCACGCCCTTGTTGCAAGACCCTAAAACCTTCCGTGTATTGGTCGACATGTTTGTCCATCGCTACATGGATCAAGATCTAGACATGGTTGCCGGTGTCGACGCACGCGGCTTTATCCTAGGTTCCGTTGTGGCCTATGAGCTGAATCTGGGTTTTGTGCCGATTCGCAAGAAGGGCAAGTTGCCATTCATGACGGTGAGTGAAGAGTACGAATTGGAATATGGTAGTGCTACAGTCGAAATCCACACCGATGCCTGTCGTGCGGGTGATCGTGTGTTGCTGATCGATGATCTGATTGCTACCGGTGGCACCATGATTGCCGCAGCCAAGTTACTTGCCCGGATTGGTGCCAATGTGGTGGAAGCCGCCGCGATTGTCGATCTACCGGAGTTGGGAGGGTCCAACCTGATCCGCGCTCAGGGTATCCCACTGTATACCGTGTGTGAGTTCGAAGGCGAGTAACACCCGCGTCAGGTGGAAGTGGCCATCAGGGTAGGTTTCATTTGATTGAAAGCACTGCAAGCCATCCGCACCAGTTTTGCAGAGCAATACCATTTCCACCACGCAGTCCGTACAGGGTCGGCTATCATCAATCGACTGGGTTAGCCGGAGCAAGTGAGGGAAAAGTAATCATTCCTTATATGCACAATTAATTAAATATTTTCTTAATATCCTGTGAATTGACACAATTTGTACCAATCCGACAAACGGCAAACCGCTGTAACAAAGTACTGACAAGCCTTCCAATCAATTATTATTCTTATGCAATTACAAGGCGTTGATCGGTCTATCGCAATGCGTTAGATTGAAGACGTCTCTGTTTCAGGATGCAGATAACACGCTGCAGAACTATCCCACCTGTCGCCATGATGCACTGCTGGGCTTCTGACCTCTAGCCAGTAAAATCGGTCATTCCATCCGTCCAGCACACACATTTCGTGTGATCAGCGCTACTTTCTTTGATGCGACACATCCCGCCCAAGTTGCCTTGGGCCAGAGGCACGTTTTGCACGCTTTTTGGTGCCAATGACAATCCTTGCCAAATCCGGGCGCCTTTACCGCCACCCAATCCGGTGCCCGCCAATTCACCTTATCGTGTAGCAGGAGAAAACCATGCGTTCTCGTCAAAGGCAACTGAATAAAATCGCAATCTCACTGATTCTGGGCGCAAGCGGGATGTCGCTAGGCGGATTCGCCTATGCTGGGCCTGCTTGTGGGCCAGAAGTAAAAGAAGAAATCGTGAAGATCATGATCAATTCCGGCGCAGACAAATTACCTGACGACCAGCGTTTACGTCTGGAAGCCGAGCTTTATCAAAAATACCAGTCTTGTGGCGTACCCGACACGGCCGCCACCTTATCACCTGAAGCAGCCAACTGCGGCAAAACTGCTTATCGTGGCAGTCTATGGTGGGAAGAAATATCGTGTTGCGGGTATGATCCGCAACGTCGCATGTTCGGCTGCCCGGTCACCGTCAAACAAAGTTACGGTTATGGCCCCAATCCCCTCCCAGGTAGTCGGGAATATGTATTGAACTGTGTCTGGAATGGTGCTGCTTACGTGCCTGTTGCGAACGACAGTGTGCATCTGGCCAATTCCCCAGGCCAGAACCCACCGTGGCAGTTTGCCGTACTGGCCATGGCCAATACCAACATCAATCTGGTACAACCGATGAATGGCATCACCCGGTTGGCACGTTCCATCCTGTCTTGGCAGTTACAGCCAACCAACTGCAACTATCGGCCAATATGGGGTAACGTAATCGACTACCGGATCCGCCTGGACCAATAACACTGCACCACAAACTGATGGCTTGTCTGGTACGCCAGGCAAGCCATCTTTCATCCGCCGCAACACCGCTCGGTCAGGAAAGCCATTTGACCATATCACCGCCCAACAGCACCAATATACCCAACACTGCAAAAATTGCTGCAGCAACAGCATGAACCAGCCGTACCGGGAGTTTTTTCGCCGCTACTTCACCCAACAGCACCGCAGGTACATTCGCCAGCATCATACCCAGCGTGGTGCCCAGTACAACCGGCACCAGCTCATTGAACTTCGCTGCCAACGCTACCGTGGCAATCTGAGTTTTGTCCCCCATCTCCGCGAGAAAGAAGGCGACAATCGTTGCCCCCAATACCCCCAGGCTGTCTGCAACCTTGGCATCGTCATCGTCCAACTTGTCTGGAATCAGCATCCAACCTGCCATAGCCAGAAAGGAGACACCCAAAATCCAGCGCATGGCATCTGGCCCCAACCATTGGGTGATCAAAGTACCGGCCCAGCCAGCCAACAAGTGATTAATCACCGTCGCCACAAAAATACCGGTAATGATTGGCCAGGGTTTACGAAATTTGGCAGCAAGCAATAGCGAGAGCAGTTGAGTTTTGTCACCGATTTCTGCAAGCGCAACAATACCGGTGGAGATCAGAAGAGCTTCCAATGGAGATTCCTCGGGGCTGGACCAAAACCTCAACCCGACACCACCCCAGCCCCATGCTGGCAGGTATCGAGTCGAAGGTCTTGCCAAGTCTTATCAGCAGGGATGCTGATAATTACCGCTCGCGCCATGGCCTGATGGCCAAGTATGTTGACGCGGGCTTCCGTCGCATTCGCGGAACGGCTACTCCCCTAGGACGGGGCGAACTCTATCACGATGAACTGATCTCGGGCAATGAAACCGAACAGCCAGTAGCTTGATCGAATGCCAATGCCTCCTCCAATTGTTCTTCACTGAATACTGTGATGCCATGCTCGGTAAGCAAGGCAGCCGTGACACCCACTCCTGGAATTCGACGGCTGGCAAAATGGCCATCGTAGATTTCCTCATTTCCACAGGATGGGCTGCGCGCTTTCAGAATGGCCATCTTGACGCCATGCTCGCATGCTAGATGTAACGCCAGTTGCGCCCCATCAATGAAGGCTTGGCTGACGTTGTCACCCATAGCCGTCCGCACCTGTGATTTACCCAGCAACATAGCACGTCCATCCCCACCAACCAGCTCAGCCGGTAGGCGCGGAATGGGCAAACCGCCAGCCACTTCAGGACAAATTGGCACAAGCCGTCCAGCGGACTGCCATTGCAGCAAAATACTAGCAATGTCAGGCAAGGGTTCTGCGTTGTAACGGACATTCGAACCTAACAAACAAGCACTTACCAAAATCTTGTCCATCGTTAGTGGGTATCCAGAGAGGGTTTTGCGCCAAGAAATGGCGCATTGCGTATTTCACCACTCTGCATGAACACATCAGCCGGCACCAATGAATACAATGCGGCATCAATTGGCTGGCCATGCAATTGCAGACGATTACGAGCATTTGCCTCAAATGCGGCCCCTGCATTGTGCGCCGCTTTACGGGCTGCCATGTTGTCGGTTTTGATGGCAAGCTCAACCCGTGACAAACCTAATACGTCAAAACCAAACGCAGCAACCAGCTTCAATGCAACCGATGCCGCACCTTGCCCGCTGGCATCCGTTCGTACCCAGAAATTCATGCTGGCGTAGCGATGTGTGGAACTGACGGTATTCAAACCGACATTACCCAACAACATATTGTCCTCAACCCGCTCCACTGCAAAATCAAATGCCGTGGCATGCTGCCATGCGCCGATACGCGATACGACCCAGATTCGCGCATCATCCAGCGTATAACCCGGCTTGAACCAGTTGGTCCACTCCGTCAATGCCTGGCGAGATGCCATCACAGCCCAGAAGTACGGGGTGGCGTCATCCAGCGTATAAGGCCGAATACGGAAGCCATTACGCTGTGCAAAATACGGTGGAACGGGTTGGTTGGCCATGATCGCCCCTTAGTCGTGAGTATCAGTACCGAAAATCTTGTCTCCAGCATCGCCTAGGCCAGGCAAAATGTAACCGTGCTCATTCAAGCGAGTATCGACAGCCGCTGTAAACAGTGGCACGTCAGGGTGAAGCTCGTTGACATGACGAATGCCTTCAGGCGCACTCACCAATGTCAACGCACACATCCTCGTACAGCCAGCACTCTTCAACGCTTCAATGGTGGCACACAGTGAACCACCCGTCGCCAGCATCGGATCAAGAATCAATGCCAATCGCTGATCGATTTTAGAGGCCAAGTTCAAATAGTAAGCTTGGGGTAGCAAGGTACGCTCGTCACGCTTGATACCGACCATACTCACCGGCGCTTCGGGCAACATGGCCTGCACACCTTCCAACATACCCAGGCCGGCCCGCAATATAGGTACCAGGGTCGGCGCCAGAGTTGGCAAACGTGGCACTGTCAACATACCGCTCCAGCATTCAATTTGTGCCGTATCCAGTTCCACATCCCGCGTTGCCTCAACAGCAATCAATCTGGAGACTTCGGCCACCAGTGCCCGAAATGCTGCGGGGCTAATACCCGCTTCACGCATCAAACCAACCTTATGTCGGACCAGCGGATGTGCGACTTCAACAATCTTCATTGCTTCTCCTTATTATTATGGAATCCCTTGACCAACATTGCGAACGTGACGCATGCAACGCGCCACACAATCGGTGCCATGCGTCCGCGAGATTCCTGAAAATGGGGTTCGTTGTTGTGGGGCAGAAAAAGGCCCGATACCAGCCGGTGGCATGTATGTCATCCGTGCTTCAGCACCAGGGATACACCACCACCCACTGTGCAATCATTGTCGTGAAAGCTCAGATCAAGCAGCCAGATCGCTCGCCGAATCGAGTCGGTGCTGCCCTATGCGCTATTTTAAGCAATATTCCACTCTTTCCCTTGAAAATCCGACAAATTGGCATGGCTCACCCTTCCAGACACTTCTACTGAAAACGCTTTCCAATCCATATAAAATCAAATATATCATCGGCTTACATAGTTAAACCAGTTAACATCACCACCACACGTATCCCTTATAATGAACAGATCCCAAAATGGTCGTATCAGCCCAATTCTTATCCAAGTCGCTGATATCGCAATGCAAAACAAGTAGTTTGCACACTTGCCAAAATTCACCAAAGTGATAGCCTTGCGCCTTTTTTGTGAAAGACTCGAGACATGTCGACGAACCTGGACGAAATCAAACGCGCCTACGCTGAAGCCGACTGCCTGGTATCACCGGCGGAAATCGAAGCAGCCCTCGACGATATGGCCGAGGCCATTACCGCCAAGCTGGCCGATGCCAACCCGTTGGTTTACTGCGTGATGAATGGTGGCCTGATCATCGCCGGCCGTTTGATCTCGAAGCTGAATTTCCCGCTGGAAGTTGCATACCTACATGCCACTCGTTATGGCCATGAAATCAATGGCAATTACCTCGATTGGCGTGTTCGCCCCACGCAGGACATGCGTGGCCGTACTGTGCTGGTCATCGACGACATCCTGGATGTCGGTACGACACTGGCCGCGGTCATGGACCACTGCTTTGAGGAAGGTGCAAAGGAAGTGATGTCCGCCGTACTCGTCAACAAAGTACATGACCGCAAGGCGCGCCCTGGTATGAAAGCTGATTTTGTTGGTGTTGAAGTGGAAGACCGTTTTCTGTTTGGCTGTGGCATGGACTACAAAGGCTACTGGCGCAATGCTCCGGGGATATACGCGCTCAAAGGCCACTGATACTATTCCGCTTTCCTGAAGCTTGGCCGTACCGAGTGCGGCCCGCAATCGTGCGGAATACTGCCCTTCAAATCAAACGGACGGCTAAGCTCTGGGCGCGAATGTACTTCGCGCCCTGATTATGTTCGTCCCATGAGGAGAGGAGAGCACTTTGCGCAAGCATATTCTAAGTGGCCTGTTGGCCACATTAATGGCGATGCCAGCCTGGGCCGACAAGGCTCCGTCTGTCCAGATCAATCTATCTGTTCGCGACACTACCCCAAAATTCGTTGCCTTCTATGACACTACCGTCAAGGAGGCCCCCTCCAATGCCGATCGCCGCTGGGTAGTGTGGCGCTTCTTTTATGACTACGCCACACCATCCAACACCAAGCCACAAGATCGACTGGAAACAGTCTATCCACGTTATGCAGGCGTAATCGACTCGATCCGTGGCGGCTTCAATGGTTTGCAGCCCAGCCCGCAAAACGTGTTTAGTTCGGTTGTTCAAAACCTGTATCTGGATAAACCCGTCACCTTTGAATTCGTGACCTATGTGGGCATGTTCGAAGGTGGGGTCTGGTCGAACACGGATGGCAAGGCAATCCAGCTTTACTTGCCACTGGAACAACCTGCAGATGAACGAACCATCCAATTACCACGTGAAATCTCGCGGACACTGTATCAACACATGAAGGGGATGCTGCCAAACGGCCCACAAACCGTCGTTGATAGTATGTTGCTGGAAGGCATTGCAGCTCATGTCACCAAAGCTGCCGTACCCAACCTGAGTGATGCCGCCAGCCTGGGGTTGACCGATGCTGAATTGAAAACGTTGGAAGCCAAGAAAAGCGACATCATCAAGGCGGTGAAAAGCTCGTTGAAGGCAAAATCCGTCACGGTAGAAGGTGTCAGCAAACCCACGGTCTATGCCGGATGGCTGCTGGTGGCTGACTTGATGAAACGCAACAACGTCAAGGCAGGTGATATTGCCCGCAAACCACTGGCTGAGATTATGCCGAACATTGAAGAATCACTGGGTAAATTGGCCAAGTAGATTGGCCATACGCCAACAACACGGCGAATTGTTTGAGTCAACAGGACGCGATGATGCGTCCTGTTGTTTTTCTGGAACACCTGATTTCACACCGATGACAGTTTGCTCCTGGCGTAACCACATATCCCCCTGTCGCCTTGATATCACAGGCTATAGCCACCACCCTTCCACATCAGCCTACATTGATTAACATCGTTAAGATGTTAAAAATCGCATAATCCACTTTGAAATCTCACTATAAATATCAGCTTAACACTATGAAAAGTCTAAACAAAACGTCTTGCACAATAGATTCGATTTAAAGTATGCTATTGGGCTTTCGAACTTTCAGTATGTCGGATCGGCATGCTTCAAGGGTTGGGGCAGCTAACAAAACCACCTTGCCGAATGTGTTACTGGCAACCATGCTTCAGTCAGTTGGTTTTGTTAGCTGCTCGTATTTTCACGATGGGTCTTCGATAGAGGTTCAGCGGCGTCTTTTACTGTTACGGCGTTTTCTATCTCATCGACAGCCAAGTTGGTTCCCATTGATTCCAAATCGTTTGTTTGCAAATTTGCAGGAGTACTACATGTTCAAATCCCCACTACTTGCAGCCATGGTGGCAATCGCTTTGACTGGTTGCGCAACCGATGGCAGCCAAGGTACAGGTAATTCTTCCGGATCCGTTGCAGGTGCACTCAGCTCGCTGGGTGGTACCGGCGCAGGTAAAGGTGAAAACCGTGTAAGCGCGGCAGGCGATCTGCTAAATGCAGCGACCGTCTCGGATGCTGAACTGAAGAGCGTATCCGCCCAGCAAATGGCTTATTCGGACAAACAGGCACAGGTTGCCCCCCCCGAAAAACAAATATGCCAAGCGTCTTGCCCGCTTGATTGCCAAGCATCAAAACGAAGATGGCATGAAGCTGAATTTCAAGGTCTACCTGACCAAGGAAGTCAACGCCTTTGCAGCGCCTGATGGCAGCATCCGCGTTTATGCAGGTTTGATGGATCTGATGACTGATGACGAGCTGTTGAGCGTCATTGGCCACGAAATCGGCCACGTCAAGCATGGTCATAGCCTGAATGCACTGCGTACCGCCTATGTTGCCTCGGCAGGCCGCAAAGCAGCCTCCAGTGCCGGTGGGGTGGTTGGTAATCTGGCTGATTCGCAATTAGGTGCGCTGACTGAAGCACTGGTAAACAATCAGTTCTCCCAGAGCCAGGAGACGCAAGCCGACGATTACGGCCTCGAATTTATGAAGAAATATAAATATAAAGCAGCGGCCATGGAAACTGCTTTCCGCAAATTGGCCAAGATGGGGGGTAATTCCTCCTTCTTTGACAAAATGATGTCAAGCCATCCGGATGCTGCCGGCCGCGCAGACCGTGTCAAGGACAAGCTCGGTAAAGCAGGTTGATGTCATCGAAGGCAGTCTCTTGCTGAATCAACTACCACGGTAGCTATTCAGCCAATAGCGGGCTCTCAGAAATGAGAGCCCGTTTGTTTTGTGATACGACTTGAGCATCAGCTTGGCACTGACTCGAACGTCAACCCTACCGTCAGAACAGCAATACTCCCATTAGCCCCTATCACCACTTAGCCGAAGCCATCACGGAAAAACCACATCCAATCTGAAAGATAATGTCACCACTGGCGACTAACGCTAGTCAGATTGACACAATCCTGACTCACTGCCACAAGACTATTCCGTAGCAGATAACAAATCGGTGCCGATGGGTATTTTTCATGTTTTGCGTTGTCTTACTGACAAGCCAGAGCACATCGCGACACGGCAATTGAACTGACATTATCCGACTGTTACCAATTAACATCATGCAGCATTCTGGCCGCTGGTAAAAATGAGGTTGTATACGATGCTACCTGTGCAACTTTCCACAATGAGCTTGCGCATCACCAAGGTGATGCTGTTTCTGATTTGCCTGATACCACTTGGGCGACTGGTGATACTGGCATTCATCGATGGCTTGGGAGTCAACCCCATTGAATTCATTACCCGCTCAACCGGTACCTGGACTTTGGTCGCCATACTGACGACCTTGAGCGTAACCCCATTACGACGTCTGACAGGCATGAACTGGCTGCTAAGGCTGCGACGCATGCTCGGGCTGTTTGCATTCTTTTATGCAAGCCTGCATTTGACAACGTATCTATGGCTGGATCAGTTTTTCGATCCAGCCGCTATCATAAAAGATATCGTCAAACGCCCTTTCATTACGGTCGGCATTACCGCCTGGCTGCTGTTGCTGCCATTGGCCATTACCTCGACCAACGGCATGATGAAACGCCTGGGTCGACAATGGGGACGACTACACAAGGCGGTTTACTTGATTGGGATACTGGGGGTATTACATTACTGGTGGTTGGTAAAACTGGATGTGACCGAACCCACTATCTATGCAACGGTGTTGGCAGTGTTGCTGGGTGTCCGCATTTGGCACACTTGGCGGGAAAGATCAGCCAAAGCCCGTGCCACGGTCAAGTTACAACGCACAGTACAATAAAAACGCGATGCGGCATGTCCGCATCGCGTTTCTGTTTCATGGTCTTAGATAGCGTTGAGCAACAACAGCATGCTCAAGCAAGCCATCGCCCCCGAGCAGGTATGAAATTACTTCAGCTCACCCAACAGGAAGGTATAGGTCAACGCCCACATCTTGGCTTGCTGTGCGGTATTGGCAGCACCACCATGCCCACCTTCGGTATTTTCCCAGTACAACACATCATGGCCCTGCTCCATCATTCTAGCCACCATCTTACGGGCATGGCCCGGGTGTACTCGGTCATCACGTGTCGAGGTGGTAAACAATGTGCGAGGGTATTTCATACCAGCCTTGACGTTTTGATAAGGGGAATACTTGGAGATGAAATCCCACTGCTTGGCGTCGTCGGGGTCACCATATTCACCCATCCATGATGCACCCGCCAACAGCTTGTTGAAGCGAAGCATATCCAGCAATGGCACTTGACACACTACTGCCTTGAACAGGTCTGGACGCTGTACCATCACGGCGCCAACCAGCAGACCACCATTACTGCCCCCCATGATGCCCAGGTGGGCTGGGGACGTAATCTTGCTTGCAATCAGGTCCTCTGCCACCGAAATAAAGTCGTCATAGGCTTTCTGACGGCTCTCCTTCAACGCAGCTTGATGCCAGCTTGGTCCGAATTCGCCACCACCACGAATATTGGCCAGCACATAAACCCCACCTTTTGTCAACCAGCTTGCGCCCATATTGGCTGCATAACTGGGTTTCAATGACACCTCAAATCCGCCATAACCATACAGAATGGTCGGATTAGTGCCATCCAGCTTGGTACCTTCACGCATCACTAGAAAGTACGGTACTTTGGTTCCGTCCTTCGACGTTGCTTCCTGCTGGGCAACTTTGACACCCTGTGCGTCAAAGAAAGCAGGCAATTGCTTCAGCTGTTCTCGCTCATTGCTGCCAACACGGCCCAAGTACAATGTGGTCGGTGTGGTGAAGTCTGTGAGGCTGACCAGGTATTCATCTGATTTGACTGAATCAATCGGACTAATGCCGATCGCACCAAAGGCTGGTAAATCAACAGCACGACGCTGCCATTTACCAGCAACATGCTTCAGCTCATATACGCGATTTCTGACGTTATCCAGCTCATTGATCAGCAAGGCCGTCTTGGTTGGGCTATAGCCATCAAGTGATTTACGTGGCCCCGGCTCGAACAGAATCTCGAATTTCCGCTCTCCTTTCAGAAAGCGGGTGAAATTCATGGCAATCAGCGCCCCCTGCGGATAGGTTTGCCCGCCCACGTTCCACGCCGAACGAAGCTCAATCAGAATCTGATCACGCATTGGTGTTGCTGTGGCATCGTCTGGTTTATCCAGCTTGATCAACTTACCATTCTTGCCACGCAAGTATTGTTCGTTGGTATAGAAGGTAACAGCACGGGTAATCAGCTCACGCTCATAACCTGGGGTGAAATCCTTCCCTGCACCGACCGACATATCGTCTTGTTTGGCCTCATAGAGCATCGTAGCTTGGGTTAGTGGCTTGCCACGCTGCCACAGCTTCACCATACGGGGATAGCCTGAATCGGTCAGACTACCTTCACCGAAATCACGTGAGACAAACAATGTATTCTGATCAACCCAGGTTGCCGAGCCTTTCGATTCTGGCAGGGTAAAGCCATCCTTCAAGAAAGTCTTGCTGACAGTATCAAACTCACGGACCACATCCGCATCGGCCCCCCCTCTGGACAGGGCAATCAGACAACGTTGCCCCTTGGGTTGCAGACAATCTGCACCGTGCCATACCCAATTTTCACCCTCGGTTTTGGCAACGGCATCCAGATCCAGTACCGTTTCCCACTTTGGTTCAGCTTTTTTGTATTCTGCTAGCGAAGTACGTCTCCACAAGCCGCGCGAATGCTGTTCATCGCGCCACAGGTTATAAAGATGATCACCGATCTTCTGCACTGCAGGAATACGTGCCTTCGAATTCAGAATGGACAACAGTTTGTCATTCAAAGGGGCATACTCGGGTTTTCCAGTCAACTCCTTCAATGAGGTAGCATTACGATCCTCGACCCATTTCAGGGCTTTTTCACCCGTGACCTCCTCCAGCCACAGGTTGGGATCATCCGCCGCCCGAGTAACAGCAGGCAGCAGACATACAGCAAGCAAAGCAGGCTTAAAAAGCGAGCGGATCATCTGGTTACCATTTCACAAGAAAGTTGGAACAGCGTTATTTGATCCGGATGTAGCCGCTATGGCAAGCACCTAGCCACATTCCCTGCAAAATCACTATATAATTTCGCGACCCACCCTTTCATCATCCAGCCCAATACAATATGGCCGAACCCAATTCTGTCGGTATCGTCACTGCTCAGCAGGCGCATTTCGATCAACCGCTGACCTTGATGAGCGGTGCCACCCTACCGGCTTATGATCTGGTCTATGAGACCTATGGCCGCCTGAATGCGGACAAAAGCAATGCCATCCTGATTTGCCACGCCCTATCCGGTACCCATCACGTGGCGGGCCGTTACAAGTTGGATGATAAGTATCCAGGTTGGTGGGACAACATGATCGGTCCCGGCAAACCAATCGATACGAACCACTTTTTCGTGGTGGGGGTGAACAATCTGGGAGGATGCCATGGCTCCACTGGGCCGTCGTCTACCAATCCGGAAACTGGTCAACCTTACGGTGCGACATTCCCATTGATCCTGGTGGCAGATTGGGTCAACGCACAGGCACGCTTGGCGGATTATCTGGGCATTCAGCAATGGGCCGCGATAATCGGTGGCAGTCTGGGCGGCATGCAGGCGCTACGCTGGAGTATCAGTTTCCCCGATCGGATCCGGCACAGCATTGTGATTGCATCGGCACCCAAGTTGACCGCGCAGAACATCGCTTTCAATGATGTAGCACGCCAAGCGATTCTGACCGACCCAGACTTCCACGGCGGAAATTTCTACGAACACAACACTGTTCCCAAGCGCGGCCTGCGGCTGGCACGTATGTTGGGGCATATTACGTATCTATCAGATGATGGCATGGGCGAAAAATTCGGCCGTATGCTGCGTTCAGGTGAATACAAATACGGCTTTGATGTCGAATTTGAAATCGAAAGTTATCTACGCTTTCAAGGGGATCGTTTCTCCGGCACTTTCGACGCCAATACCTACCTGATCATGACCAAAGCGTTGGATTACTTCGACCCGGCACGCCACTATGGCCATAGTCTGACCAAAGCACTGGAGCACGCTGTTGCCAAGTTTCTGGTGATTTCCTTCACCAGTGACTGGCGCTTCTCACCCGCCCGCTCCAAAGAAATCGTTAAAGCCTTGCTGGATGCGAAAAAGCACGTCAGTTACGCGGAGATCGAATCTGCCCATGGCCATGATGCATTCCTGATGGACGACAAGCCTTATCACGATCTGATGCGCGCCTACATGACCAAAATCGCCAAGGAGTGTGCCGCATGAGACGACAGGCCTCCAACAAGTTACGCCCCGACCTATTGCGTATTGCCAACTGGATCAAACCTGATACTCGCGTACTGGATTTGGGTTGTGGTGATGGTGCCTTGCTGGCTCATTTACGCGATACCAAGCAGGTCAGCGGTTACGGTGTGGAAATCGATGTCGCCAACGTCATTGCCTGCGTAGCCAACAACGTAGATGTGATTCAGAATGATCTGGACAGTGGCCTGGCCGGCTTCGAATCAGACTCCTTCGACTTTGTGGTGTTATCGCTGACACTACAATCAATGCGCCATGTCGAACAGGTGGTGGAAGAAATGCTACGCGTCGGTCACGAAGCCATCGTCACGTTCCCCAATTTCGGCTATTGGAAGAACCGCTTACAGATTTTCCAGGGCCACATGCCAGTATCGGAAACCATCCCTTACGAGTGGTACAACACCCCCAATATTCACTTATGCACCATTCGGGACTTCGAGTTCTTCTGTGAGGCACGTGGTATTCATCTACTGGATCGGGTCGTGCTGCACAATGGTGTCGATGTGGACATCATGCCCAACCTGTTCGGTAGCTTGGCCATCTATCGCATTCGTAGGCCCTGACCACCCTTGGCGACTTCACGGTGAAGTCACCCGTTTATTTTCGTTGCCCCGCATTTATTTTGCGGGGCAGCTCGTTTATTGTTAGCCCATGTACCCCATCAAAACGATTCTGATCGTCGGCGCCAGCGGCCTGACCGGCCGCGCCTTACTTGATCTTGCCCTGGAAGACCCGGTAATCGAGCGGGTAATCGTCTGGGTGCGCCAGCCGTTAGGCATTCAGCACCCGAAACTGTCCGAACTCACGATTGATTTCAACGAGCTGGAGCACTACCGAAGCCAACTGCATGCCGACGCAGTGTTGTGTTGCTTGGGCACCACCATCAAGCAAGCAGGCAGCGAAGCCCGTTTCAAGACCGTGGATTATTTTTATCCGTTGCAACTTGCCATGATGGCCAAGATGAATGGCATCCACCGGTTTGCAGTGATCTCGTCACTGGGGGCCAACGCTCAATCGCCGAATTTCTACCTGCGTACAAAAGGCCAGTTGGAGAAAGCTCTGGTTGCCTTGGCCTTTGACCGCCTAGTCGTGGTGCGGCCGTCATTGCTTGCCGGTGCTCGGCACGAGTTTCGCCTAGGCGAACGGATTGGGCTGGTATTGGGCAAATTGCTGTCAGGCTTGCTGCGCGGCAGCCTGGCTCGTTATCGGCCGATTCCTGTACAAGCCGTCGCCTGGAACCTGCTTGAAGCTATCAAGGAAGACAATGGGCAGACCATCACACTGGAGTCAGAAATCCTTGCGGCCAAATTCGCCGCCGCCCAGTCATGACCCAACCCGTTCTCAACATCATAGGTGCAGGGCGGGCAGGCCGAGTCATAGCCCGATTGTTGCTGCAACATCAGTTGGTGACACTAGGTGGCGTGTACAACCGTACCCTCGCGTCCACCCAGGCAGCAATCAACTGGCTGGGTTCTGGGTTGGCGGTTGAGCACATTGCCCAATTACCCCCTGCTGATTATTGGTTGATTGCTACGCCTGATGACCAACTCGGCAATACGGCCAGCCAGCTGGCCCATGTTGCCCGAGTGCGGCCAGGTAATACGATCCTTCATCTGTCCGGTTCACAAGCATCGGACAGGTTGTCTGCCCCATGGGTAGACAACGTCAAGCTGGCCAGCTTGCACCCACTCATGAGCTTTGCCGAACCTGACAGCGCACTGGCGCGGTTTCCTGGCACCTACTGTGCCATAGAGGGAGATGCTGTAGCAGTTTCCACCTTGACTCAATGGATCACTGCAGTGGGTGGTCATCCCTTCACCTTGCTCGCGGCACAAAAGACGCTGTACCACGCAGCAGCTGTCCAAGGCTGTAACAATCTGGTGGCCTTGCTGGAAACCAGCTTGCAATGTTTCGAACGGGCCGGTTTGCCACGTGCGGCGGCGATGACTGCGCTGTTACCACTATTGCAAGGCACATTGAGCAATATGCAGCAACTTGGTACCGTCAAAGGGCTGACTGGGCCCATCGCAAGAGGTGATACGACGGTGATTGTGGCGCACCTTGCAGTACTTGATCAGCAACTTCCCAAGGTTGCCGCAATCTATCGTCTGCTCGGACAAGTCGCCTGTGACCTGTCTGCCAAACAAGGCACTGCGTCATCTGGGCAACTGGCAACCATCCGAGCATTGCTGGATAAGCCAAACACAGGTTAACGCATGGTGAAAAGATGATGGAAATTAGCGACCTCCAACACCTGTTTTACGGTCCCCTTCGCATTCGACAGCACTACCGTCTTGTCATGCAAGCGTTCACGCAGCAGCAACAGCATGCCCAACGCCGAGCTATCCAGATACTCCACATGCCCGAGATCGATTTCCAACTCGGTAAAATCGTCGTTATCCACTAGTGGGGTGTACTGACTCTTGAACTCGCGGTATGCATCAAATGTAAAGTGCCCAGCAAGGATCATCCGAATCCTGCTGTCGAATCTTTCAGTCCGAATAAGCATGGCTTCTCCAATCGAGTGTTCAGGTCAAGTCGGTTCATTATAGACAGCGATTTTGTGAATATTGGCAACCAATCCCAATTCATTAAACATCCGTACATGCGGCATCAGACCTTGATCTTGAGCTTATCCTCAGACCTGCTGACTTATCTGGCAGTGGCAATATCGTTACATCTATTGAAAATTTACCGAAACATTTCATAACGCCCTGTGTCACACCGCATGGTTGCGGCCCGGCAAGATAAACCGGTATGCTGCATCCGCCAATGGCATGGCAGTCTTTACACTTCAATACTTAGTGCCGCTAGCAAATCCCAGCAAAGCGCTTCTGGTAAGCAGTGCAAACAAAGACAGTACGTACAAAGGTATGACCCGATTGCACAACAAAAGAAGGGTTTCATTAGCGGCTTTTACCATGCCATCCAGCCGTCAACCGCCTACCCCACTGAATTCACCACCATGACGTCAGCCCATATCGCCTCTTTCCATCGTATGTTGATCATCTTTGCGCTCGGTTTTGCCTCTGGATTGCCGATTGCGCTAACGGGACAAGCGATGCAGGCCTGGTTGACGGTGGATGGCATCGATATCGCTACCATCGGCTTTCTGAGCCTGGTAGGTCTGCCTTACACCTTCAAGTTTCTATGGGCTCCTTTGATGGACCGCTTTGAGCCGCCACTTCTCGGTCGGCGCCGAGGCTGGCTGGTGATTACGCAATTGGCGTTGGCAGGTGCGTTGGCGCTCTTGTCCGCCCACCCACCCAAAGCAGATACCACTTTGTTTGCGTTGATTGCGGTAGGCGTCGCATTTTTGTCGGCATCGCAAGACGTGGTAATCGATGCCTATCGCACCGATGTTCTGAAACCTAATGAACGCGGCTTTGGATCATCGTTGTCTGTATTTGGCTATCGGTTGGCAATGATTCTTTCAGGCGGCATCTCATTGATCTGGGTAGATGCGGCGCAAGGCTTTGGTTGGAGCTGGCCACAGGTGTATAGCCTGATGTCTGGCATCATGCTTGCCGCTGCTGCAGTGTCTTTACTGGCTTTACCTTCTGTGCCGGACTCAGCCACACCACCGCGTACCATCGCCCATCACGACGTAATCGGATTTCTTGCAGTTCTGTTGGCAGTAGTGGCAGGTTATCAACTCACCAGTCATATCGGGCCCGTGCTCGCCAAACAGCTCCTGTCCAGTTTGGTTACACCGGACCCCGCCACCAATGGTTTACCTGCCAATGCCAAGAAGTGGGCCGATCTGATCAGCCTGATGTTCGGAATCGCCATCACGCTACCGCTAGGCTGGATGGCCGCCAAGCTGGCCCGCTTCGAAACACTGAACCAATCGCTGGCCAGCTACTTTTCGCAACCCGGTGCGGCAGCGTTCTTGCTATTCATCATCCTTTACAAGCTTGGCGACGCCTTCGCCGGCTCACTCACTACACCTTTCCTGATCAAAGGCATGGGCTTTTCCACTGCAGAGGTAGGTGTGGTCAACAAAGTTATCGGCATCTGGCTGACCATTATTGGCGCACTGATCGGCGGTTTATTGATGACTTGGCTGGGCTTGTTCCGCTCATTAATGCTGTTTGGAGTGCTGCAACTAGTATCGAATTTTGGTTTCTATCTGGTTGCCGTGCTCGGCAAAGGGGCCTGGGGCAGCTTTGAATTACCGCCATTCGACTGGGTAATCGTATCACTGAAACAGGCGTCAGAGGTCGATTACTTGCTGCTGTCAGCTGTTGCCGTCGAGAACATTACCGGAGGCATGGGTACCAGTGCATTCGTCGCCTTCTTGATGGCACTATGTAATCAGCGTTTTACCGCTACCCAGTATGCCTTGCTCTCCGCATTTGCTGCGGTAGGTCGAGTGTGGGTAGGCCCACTATCCGGTGTCTTGTCGGAATCCATCGGTTGGCCGAATTTCTTCGTACTGTCAGTTGTGCTGGCGGTACCTGGCCTGGTGATGTTGGTGTGGCTTCGCCAAGAGGTCAATCGGTTGGATACGCCCATACCAGGCCCACTGGCCGATGATTGAACAGGGTGCAAAAACATTTCACACCC
The DNA here is from genome assembly GCF_005503445.1 of Chitinivorax sp. B. Lineage (NCBI taxonomy): Bacteria > Pseudomonadati > Pseudomonadota > Betaproteobacteria > Chitinivorax > Chitinivorax sp. B. Next base: position 168,664 of record NZ_SCOH01000004.1, read on the forward strand.
TTGCCTATGTCAGAACGGATAGTCGTAATCGACGATCAGCGGCGCATGATCGGAGAACTTTACCTCCTTGTAGATGGAACCTGACTTTGCCTTTGTCGCCAGCGCCTTGGTAGCAATCTGGTAATCGATGCGCCAGCCCACATCCTTGGCATAGGCTTGGCCACGGTTTGACCACCAAGTATAACCTGGCGCCTCAGGATATAATGTGCGCCACACATCTACCCAGCCCAGTTCGTCGAATACCTGTGTGATCCATGCTCGTTCTTCCGGCAGAAAGCCTGAGTTCTTCAGATTACCCTTCCAGTTCTTCAGATCGATTTCTTTGTGGGCAATATTCCAGTCACCGCACAAGACTATGTCCCGTCCCTGCACAATCAGCTCCTGCAAGTGAGGATAGAAACGCTCCATAAAACTAAATTTGATCTGCTGGCGCTCTTCCGAGCTTGAGCCGGATGGCAGGTACAGTGAAATCACCGTCAAGTTGCCAAAGTCCGCACGCAGGTAACGGCCTTCCACATCAATATCGACAATACCCAGGCCCTCAATCACTTGATCCGGCTCACGTCGTGCATAGATACCCACCCCGCTATAGCCTTTCTTCTCGGCACAGTGGAAAAAACCTTTCATACCGTGTGGCTGCTGCATCAATTCAGTCAGGTCGGCATCTTGCGCCTTCAATTCCTGCAAGCAAATGACATCGGCAGCCAGAGCAGGCAGCCAGTCGAAAAATCCCTTATTGGCAGCGGAACGGATACCATTCAAATTAGCGGAAACGATACGCATCGATCATCCTGCATTCATGTGAAAAGGCGAGTGTAAAGCATGTATGGTCGATTGCGCGCCCTATGCTATGCTATTTCATAGAATACTAATTATCAGAGTCTTGCCATGAGCGATTTTCGTACCGATTTCATCCAGTTCGCCATCGAACAACAGGTGTTGCTATTTGGCGAATACAAAACCAAAGCGGGTCGGCTATCTCCTTATTTCTTCAATGCTGGTTTGTTTCATGACGGTTTGTCGCTGGCCAGATTGACGCGGTTCTATGCTGATGCCATCCGGGCTTCCGAAGTTCAGTTCGATGTGCTGTTTGGACCAGCCTATAAAGGCATCTCTCTCGCAGCAGGTACCGCCATTGCATTGGCGGATCGTGGCCAGAATGTTCCATTTGCCTATAATCGAAAAGAGGCAAAGGATCACGGTGAAGGCGGCACATTGGTTGGCGCCCCATTGAAAGGTAATGTCTTGATCATTGATGATGTGATTTCGGCCGGTACCTCGGTGCGTGAATCCGTCAACATGATCGAAGATGCAGGCGCCAAACCTGCCGGTGTGGTGATTGCACTGGATCGCATGGAGCGCGGCAAAGGCCAGTTGTCTGCAGTACAAGAGGTTGAATTGGAGTATGGCATTCCAGTCATCAGTATTGCCTCGCTGGATGATCTGGTCGGCTTCCTGGAAACCCAGCCCGCCATGAAAAGCCACCTTGACGCGGTAGCCCGCTACCGTGCGGAATACGGAGTCCATTGATGCGTCAGTTTCTCGTTGCCGGTTTGATATCGGCGCTGCTCGTGCCCACCGTTACGGCCGGCACCACCTATAAATGGGTGGATGAGAAGGGTAAAGTACACTATAGCGACAAGCCCCCACTACCACAGGAAGCCAAAACGGCCCCATCAGAATTGAACCGTGGTGGTGTCGTAGTCAAAAACCCCGAAGTCCTGAAAGCCGAGCAGGAAGCCAAAGCCGCTCAACGCAGCGAGGAACAGAAACTGCTTGAACAACGACGCCGTGACAATGCGCTATTGAAAACCTATACCAAGCCCGAAGAGGTTGACTTGGTACGTGACCGTGCGCTTGAAGGGATCGATGCCGAAATCAAGTCCTCCCAGCTGCGTCGCAAAACGGTCGAACAGCATATTGTCGAGGCCAACAAGCAGATTGGCCGGTTGGAGAAGCTGAAGCGCCCAGTGCCACAAGATATTCTGGACGATATCAAACGTGATCAGTCTGAACTGACCCGAATCGACGCACTGATCAAAGCGCGTGAACAGGACAAGGTTGAGGTCAAGCAAAAAGCGGAAGGCGATAAACGTCGGTTGATTGAACTTCAGGCGGCTACCAAGCGGTAACAACCTGACAGTATTACACAGGCCGCATTGTCGGCCTGTTTTTCATTCGAAGCCATGCGCACAATTTTAGATACCCCAGTGCTGGGCACCGCTTTTGGCGCAATGGCCAGGACGATCTTGAAGCTGACCGGTTGGCACCTGGAAGGCCAGGTGCCCGTCACGCCCAAATATGTACTGATCGTCGCTCCACATACCAGCAATTGGGATTTTGTCGTCGGCTTGCTGTTTGTGATGGCCTTTCGCATCCAGGTGCGATGGATGGGTAAGCACACATTATTCCGTTTTCCGTTTGGCGGCTTGATGCGATGGCTGGGGGGCATTCCAGTCAACCGCAGCCAACCTGGGCAATTGGTACGACGCACGGTCCATGCGTTCAGTGAACACGACCACTTTGCCATTGCCCTGGCACCTGAAGGTACTCGCAAGCATGTTGCGCAGTGGAAAACTGGTTTCTACTGGATCGCCCATCAAGCCAAGGTGCCGATTGTACCCGCCTATATTGATTTCCCTCGCAAGACGGCCGGTATCTCTCCCCCCTTTGAGCCCACAGGCAATGTTGATGTTGACCTGCCGAAATTGCAGGCGGTCTATGCCAATGTGCATGGCAAACGTGCCCGCTGATTTTTAGCTGCCATCATTCATGTCGTTGACATGGTCTGTGCAAGCTGATTAAACTGCCCAGCCTGTTTTCAACTGAAATATCTCTCAAAGGAGACCCAAAGTGCCCCGTATCGTCGCCATCCCCCATTGATAGCCGACGACACCTGCATTGCAGAGTCGTATGGCGCGCTCGCGCATCTCTGTCATGCAGTGGACACTTTGAACATTCAAGCTCCATTTCACGCATCCGCATTCGAACCAGCCCGCGCGGGCGCGCCGTTGTCGTCGGCTCCGAATTTATTCAACTCGGAGCAAGACCATGAAACCCAATTCTCTTGAAATCATCAACCTTGAGCTATTGAAATACCCCCGCACCACCCATCTGGAAGGCTCGCGCCTGCAGGCCGGTGACGAAGGCGACAACCAACTGCCTTATACCAGTCTGGCCGGTCGCTATATCGTGGTAGAGGAAAAACTAGATGGCGGTAACGCCGGACTGAGCTTCTCCGCCGGCGGCGAATTGCTGCTGCAAAGTCGGGGACATTATTTGACTGGAGGAGGCCGGGAACGCCAGTTCAATCTGTACAAGCAATGGGCAGTGGCCCATGAGCACCGACTGATCAATGTACTGGATGACCGCTATGTGATGTTTGGTGAGTGGATGCACAAAAAGCACGCCATGTTCTACAACACGTTGCCGCATTACTTTCTGGAATTCGATATCTGGGACCGGGCGAAGCAGTGCTTCCTGTCCACACCCGCGCGCCAGCAGTTGCTGTATGGCTTACCAGTACTGGCGGTACCTGTACTCTATGCTGGTATTGCACCGCACAAGTTGTCTGACCTGATCGCGTTGTTGCAGCCATCCTTGGCTCGACACACAGGCTGGCAGCAGGTATTCGAACAGCAAGTACAACGAGAACGACTTGAACTGGCCAAAGCGTGGCAGCAGACAGATCGTTCTGAACTGGCCGAAGGCCTGTACATCAAAGTGGAAGAAGCTGGTCAGACGGTTGCCCGTTACAAATGGGTACGGCCGGATTTTGTTCAGGCGATTCTGGAATCTGCTGTGCACCATGCAGAACAACCCTTCATCGCCAACCAGCTGGCCACAGGAGTGGATCTGTTTGCCCCCAGCCTGACCCACGCTTGGCCCACCACCAGCCAGGTTACGATACCTGTCAAACCAGCCGGGAGGACATCATGAGTCACGATTTGTCCGCCATGTTGACCGATGCGCACTTGGCCAGTCTGAAAACACCGCAACGATTGATCTGTGCACCCTATTCCATACTGCAACAGTTGGTACCAACCGGCGTCAGCTCGCCAGACTGGCCTCAGCTGCTGGAAGTCATTCCGCCACTGAAGCGGCTGGCGACGACGCCGCAAGACCCGCGTTACCACGCGGAAGGGAACGTATGGACGCATACGCAAATGGTACTGGAAGCCTTGTTGGCTCATGCCGAATATCAATCGACCACGCCGGAACGGCAATTTGTATTGTTCTATGCCGCCCTGCTACATGATGTCGCCAAACCGGCCACCACCACTGTGGACCGGCTCACCGGTGCCATTGGTCAGCCAGGCCACTCCAGCCGTGGTGCAGTCGATACCCGCATCCTGCTCTGGCGCAGCGGAGTACCCTTTGCGTTGCGGGAAGCCATCTGCCGATTGATTGCCGTGCACCAGATTCCGTTTTACGCACTAAAGGGAAGCCGCAGCGGACACTCGCCGGAGTTTCTGGTGCGCAAGTTATCCCACGAATTGATGATCAGCGAACTGGCTTTACTGGCTGAAGCCGACATGCGTGGCCGCATCTGCACGGATCAAGCGGAGACGCTGGTCAATATCGAACTGTTCCGGGAACTGGCCCGTGAGGAACAATGCTACGACCAACCACGTGCCTTTGCCGATGTCTGGACACGTCAACGTTACTTCAACGGTGGCGACGTACACCCCGATTATGTGTACCACCGTGATGCGGGTTCACAAGTTATCGTGCTGTGTGGCCTGCCGGCTTCCGGCAAGGATAGTTGGGTACGCAAGTATTACCCGGATTTGCCAGTCGTCAGCTTCGATGACGCGCGTACCTCGCTGGGTCTCAAGCACGGAGAAAACGACGGCCAGGCCGCACATTGGGCTACCGATCTGGCCAAAACACACCTGCGGACACAACGACCCTTTGTCTGGAACGCCACACACCTGTCCCGGCAAATGCGTGCCAAGACGCTGGATTTGCTGTTTGCCTATGGGGCGACCGTCAAGGTGGTGTATCTGGAACAACCACCGGCCGTGCTGTTCGAGCGCAATCGCAAACGCGATACCAGCTTGTCCAACGCTGGGATTGAACGGATGCTGTACCGCTGGGAAGTCGTGCTGCCGACCGAGGCGCATGAGGTGCGGTACGATGTAAGCAGCATGTAACCACGGGCAATGAAGTTGGCTGTGGAGCCGCGGCCATCGCCGATCACCAACGTAATCGTGCCGGGCCGTCACGTAGGCACGACCAACACCCCTGCGAGCAATTGTTGGGGGCTGTCGCTATTTGATGGGTTCAACCTAGAAACGGTAGTTGGACATCCTCGAAACGACGCACGGCAGCTTCATTGGCCAAGCGCGCAAGCGGTCAACTGCCGTTTCTAGGTTGAACCAAAAAGACTGGCCAGGTACAGAGAAAGATACCCAGGTCGCTCAAGTATTCGAATACATTTTCGAAGAGACAACACTTCTGGCGTGATTACCGTGGTTTGGAAATGAGATAGTGCAGACCGACTGCACCGCATCACTGCCAGCATGGGATATCCATTCATTTAGAGGCTAAACAGCATGTACCGTTTCCCACCCAAACAGACGTTGACAGCCAATGGTGAAGTCATCGAATACGTAGTAGCTGGCACAGGAGTCGCCACCGTGGTGTTAGTCAACGGCGCAGGTGGGCCAATTGAGGGTTGGCACAAGGTGTTTGGGGACATCGCCGGATTTGCCAGGATATTCGCCTATAACCGGCCCGGTATTGGCGGCAGTGCAAAACCGCAGCTTCCGCAAACCGGCCTGCAAATGGTCGACACGTTACGAGCGACTCTGCAGGCGGCACGTCTGCCTCCGCCATACCTTCTGGTGGGTCATTCGCTAGGCGGGTTGATCGTGAATCTTTTTGCCCGATTACACCCGGAAGAGATCGCCGCTGTAGTACTGATCGAAGCCACAGCACCCGATGACGTTGCCGACCTTGCCCTGCACGAGCATGCGATTCAGCGATGGGTCCGTACGCTGCTAAACAGAATTGCGCCTATTGACCCTCATGCGGAAACCCAGCAGGTACAAACGACCGTATCAGCCTTGGCACACGCACCATCCTTTCCTGCCATCCCGCTGATTGTGCTAACCGGTGGTAAACCTGCCATGGCTTGGGCGACCACCAATGATGCACTCGCAGCCCGAACGAAACATCAGCAGTCCTTGGTCAAACTATCACCACAAGGCAAACAGTGGATGGCCATGCGGAGTGGTCACTTCCCCCAGTTCACCGAAGCGGGGCTGGTGGTTGCCGCCATCAGGGATGCAACTTTAGCTGCGTCCGCATCGGACATGGATTGAAGTACTGGTGATCACACGTGATAATCACCCACTCCACCTGTGCAATGACAACCTAAGCGGGCTCCCATATCCTGAACACCCATGAGGCGCCCAACCTGCATGATTGTATTCAGGCGCTGGAACAGCACTGCGAGGCGACGTTTGACAAACCGCCTGGTCACGCGCCACCGCGATCACCCAATCGAACAAGACCCAATATGCACCGCTTGCCTATTCCCTGCTTGTCAGGCCGTTCCGATATGGAAAACACTGACACTCTCTGCGAGATGGTTGTGCAATTTCACATGTAAATGGATTTTTATGTGTTGGCGTAATGATTAAATCAATGTTCTGGTGTCAGTTTCCTATTACGACCATGTACAAATAATCTATCGAACCTGATGAAATATTACATTCAAATATTCACAATAAATTATATTTAATTTATTCAGGTTGACTCATCATTCATTAATCGCCATGATTGACATCAAAAAAACAAAATCGTGACCGATTGATACCCATATTGTTACAGTGCATTCAATACAATATTTACTACGGCATTCCAGTCAATGCTTTTGAGTTTGCAGCACAGGACAGATAGGCTACCCCATGCCACCTCCTTGCAGTACTTGATCGCTGGCTGACATGGAAATATAAGACCGGCTGCCGCATTTTTATCACCCAAACAAGATATTCAGGACTAAATTGATGACAACATTAGAAAAAATCAAAGGACCAGCCTCATACTTTCCTTCCATAGAAAAGAAGTATGGAAAGCCGATAGACCACTGGCTTGGCCTGATAAATCAATTTAAAGACATAAAACACATGGAAATGGTGAATTGGTTGAAAACCGAACATAACATGGGTCATGGTCACGCCAACGCCATCGTTGCACATTATTTCGCCACTGCGAAAAAATAACGGCGAAGCAACAGCAATTGATTCGGCCTATTTGTGAGGCCCGTATCTCGACAATCAAGGAGACAGCATGTCCCGGCTTCGTGTTGAGAGTTTCACCGTTTCACTCGATGGCTACGGTGCAGGGCCAGATCAAAGTATCGATAACCCGCTGGGTATAGGAGGAACTGCCCTCCACCAATGGGCCTTCACGACTCAGACATTTCAGCAGCGCGTGCTCGGCAGTGAAGGTGGAACAACTGGTATCGACAATGATTTCGCCATCCGCGGGTTTCACAATATTGGTGCCTGGATACTAGGTCGCAATATGTTCGGCCCCATCCGCGGGCCATGGCTGGACGATGACTGGCGTGGCTGGTGGGGCGACAATCCACCGTATCATGTGCCAGTCTTTGTGTTGACACACTATCCACGCGCGCCCATTACCATGGATGGCGGTACCATATTCTATTTTGTGACCGATGGTATCCATGCCGCACTGGAGCAAGCCAAACAGGCTGCAAACGGCTTGGATGTACGCCTTGGCGGCGGTATCGCTACCATTCAGCAGTATCTGCGTGCACGCTTGGTTGACGAAATGCACCTCGCCATTGCACCTGTACTGCTTGGCCGTGGGGAAAACCTATTTGGCGACATTGACATACCATCGCTTGGGTATCGGTGTATTGAACACGTTGCCACACCACATACCACGCATATCCTCATTGGTAGAGCCCTGTAGCAATCTGTCACCCAGCGGGCTGTTTCATCAAATCTGTTGAATCGCTGGTTCATCATCAAGCCAGTAGCACAGTCAGCGACTATGACACATGAAAAGGAGAAGAAATCATGGCTTCAACCACCATTCGGCTTCATCGTGTACTTCGCGCCCCGCCAGAGCGCGTCTATCGTGCCTTCCTTGATGCCGAAGCAATGGTCAAATGGCTGCCACCCAACGGCTTTACTGGCAAGATCCATCATCTGGATGCCAAAGTAGGCGGCACTTACAAGATGTCATTTACCAACTTCACTACTGGTCAATGTCACTCTTTCGGCGGCACTTATCTTGAATTGGTTCCTGGTGAACTCATCCGCTATTCCGATCAATTCGACGACCCTAATTTACCCGGCCAGATGCACGCGATGATTTCCTTGAAAAAGGTGTCTTGCGGCACCGAACTGAGCATCGTGCAGGAAGGGGTTCCCGACATCATCCCGGCGGAATCGTGTTACGTTGGCTGGCAGGAATCGCTCACACTGCTTGCCAAGCTGGTCGAGGCTGAAATTCACGAGTAAAAGTTAGACCTAGGCACTGTTGGCCTCAGCGACAACCCAGTGAATAGACAAGGCCAGGCAGACATGACCACGACCCATTGCCCTGTTTGCCCTGACATCGCCTCAACAGTACCTAGCGCAACCAATCAATATGCATTAAGAGCCGCTAACAAAAACCAGCGAAGTGGTTCTGGTTAGGCGTGCAAATGAAGGCAGTACGAGAGTACGACAAGTTTGCACAACAACCACAGAAGGGTTTTGTTAGCGGCTCTAAGCAACCACCAACCCGGGGAGTCCACGATGAAGCTGACTGTCAGTCGACGCAACGTGCAGATAGCAGGTATCTCACTGTTAGTCTCCGCTTTACCCGCTCACGCCTATGACATCCCGCCCCCGCCACCGGCAATGTATCAGGGTCTGATCCTGCCGCTGTTCCCGAACGGTAATACTATTCCGTTTTCAGGGCAGTCAGGCTCAAGCGAAAGGCGCAGTAAGAGTAGTGTTGACAACATCACCCGCGCCAATGGCAAAACACAGGCGGAAGCCAATGCACGTGAGTTGGCCATGGCGTTACCCGTTTCGCAGCGTGAGCAGATGAAACAAGTCTACCTTCAAGCCTTCGACAGCTATCGACAACTTGAACGAAAGCTGGGGCTACCCGCCAACGATGTTGCCGGTGCGACTGCAGCCTTCATCGCGGGTAACTACATGGCATTTCGCAATGTGGAAGTACCCGACGCGAGTTTTCACCAAATGGTCACGCAGTTGCGTGGCGCACTCACGCAAAGCCAGGGTTATATCAACCTGTCCGCTACAAACAAGCGCCAACTCTACGAGCAATCTGCCATGGTGGGCACGTTCATGGCCGTGGCACGCTTGTCGTTACAGCAAAAACCCAATCCGACCTTGGAACAGAACTTTCGCGAAACTGCGCGAACCAATCTTGAAGCTGCATTGAAAGTGCCAGCAGAACATGTCCGCATTGATGAGAAAGGACTACATCTGGGTCAAAATTGACGGTAAAGGTGACACCTATCACTTTTTTAAATCCGGATTTGGCCGGGATACCGTTATTCGCCCGCATTCCCAGCTGACAAGCTTTGTAACCCGTCATGGTACATCGGCTCAGTACGCATAGTCGCCAACGACTTGTCTGACTTTGTGAAGGGCCATCCGCAACACCTCCTGCGGTACGGAGCCCAGCGCCAAGCGAATCGCATGGGGAACGTGGTCAGATATGGCAAATGGCTCTGCCGTGGAAACAGCAACATTTGCGCGAAGCAGTGCTGCAACAACCTGATCCGCACGTACCTCGTCAGGTAGTGGAAGCCACAGAAAATAAGATGATGGATGGCCAACATACTGCAACCCGTTGAGGACATCTCTGGCCATGGATTGCCTGGTGGCGGCATCCCGGCGTTTCTCTGACTCAAGCCTGGTTACCGTACCATCATCCAGCCAGCCACAGACGATCGAAGTCATCAGAGTTGGGGTGTTCCAAGTGGTTACCCGGATTGTTCGTTCAACAAGCGGCACCCATTGCACTGGTACCGCAACAAACCCTACACGCAACCCAGTCGCCACGCTTTTGGAAAAACCAGACACGTACACGGTTAGCTCTGGCGCCAACGCAGTCAGTGGCGGCGGCGGATTGTCTGCAAGAAATGCATACGCTGCGTCCTCGATGATCAGCAGCTCGTTTCGTCGGGCAATTGCAACCAGCCGCTCACGCTGCGACATGCTCATCACCCATCCAATTGGATTGTGCAACGTAGGCATGGTGTAGATCGCCCGCACTCGCCGACGACGGCACAATTTTCCCAGCGCATCCAGATCAGGCCCTTGATCTGTGATCGGGATAGCGGCCAGCTCAAGTCGCTGAGCCTCGGCCAGCACCTTGAAACCTGAATAGGTCAGCGCATCCGCCGCCACGACATCGCCAGGCCTCAACAGCGACATCACGCTTGCAGCCAACCCATGCTGAGCACCACTCACGATTAGCACCTGTTCTGCTTCAAAGGATATCCCCTTGCCACCAAGGTAACGTGCAATAGCGGCACGCTCATGCAGACGCCCAGCGTGAGGCTGATAACGCAGCAGCACCTCCAGATCACCAGTAGCGGCAAGCTGACGCAGTGCAATCCTCAGCAACTCTGTCTGTTCCGGCAGTGCAGGATAATTGAAGTTAAGGTCCACCACGCCCGCCGCCGTTGCTTGCTGATCAATACCATGGCCAGGCGGGATCGCCGTCTCCCGGACAAATGTTCCCCTACCAATTTCTCCACTGATCAACCCCATCGATTCCAGCTCTGCATAAACCCTTGATGCAGTCACCAAGGCAATGCCTTCCTTGGTGGCAAGCTGTCGGTGCGTAGGCAGGCGAGTGCCCGGAGCTAGAACACCTGTACGGATATCGGCAGCCAATCTATCAACCAGTTGTTTATATCGGGCGCGCGCCATACAGCAATGTATCCATGACAATAATTTGATTGTACTGATTTTCAACCATAGGATGTGTCATCGCAACCGCAATTGAATATGGAGGTAGCCCATGCACATCACAATCCTGACCTTTGATGGTTTCAATGAACTCGACTCGCTCATCGCGTTCAGCATCCTGAACCGCATCAAACAGCCAGACTGGCACGTATCGATCGCCAGCCCCACCGCCCATGTCCAGTCAATGAATGGGGTAGTACTGGAACGCCAGGTTTCTCTAAGCGACGCATGTTCCGCAGACGCTGTCATCATCGGCAGCGGAATGAAAACGCGCGATGTCGTAGCAGATGCCGCATTGATGGCACAACTGCGGCTTGATCCGTCACGCCAATTGCTTGCTGCACAATGTTCCGGCACATTGGTGTTAGCTAAACTGGGCCTACTGGAGGGTGTGCCAGCCTGTACCGATCTGACGACGAAGCCTTGGGTGCAGGAAGCCGGCATTGACGTACTCAACCAGCCATTCTTCGCCAAGGGTAATGTCGCGACTGCTGGTGGCTGCTTGGCGTCGATCTATCTCGCCACCTGGATGATTGCTCGCCTGGCAGGCATGGAGACCGCACAAAGTGCTCTGCATTACGTCGCCCCTGTTGGTGAAAAAGAAGCCTATGTCGCGCGTGCCATGCAACATGTCTTGCCTTTTCTGCCTGCTGCAGCCGTCACTAACTAAAAAGAAGCACTGGCTTGGAATCGGTTCAAGATCTGTGATGAGCGACCGCCAGCGGGGTGAAGAACCATTTGGGTCAAACACTGGTATTTCATGACTTAACCGCCCCGCGTCATATTTCATCGTCCTGCTCTGATCAACATAATGCCAATACCTTCAATATGTCAGACAAAGGTCATACCTGCGACCGCACATTTTTATCGTACTTTTCGGCCCCGCTATACACCAAACAACCTATACCGTCTCCCCAATCCATAGCCATTCCGGCCAATATTTAATGAGAATGCTTCGCAGTAAAATCCTGACAGATTGATATTGTTATGTCTCTGCAAGGAACCACACATGTCTGGCCTCCGTTTTACGTTCCCACTGCTTGCCGCCGTTTTATTGGTCCCAAACGCCTTTGCACGCGAATACCCAATCGGGAAACCACAACAGAAGTACGGCCTGGAAGTTGCGGCAGTATATCTACAGCCTGTGAAGATGGAGCCGGATGGCATGATGCGAAAGGCCGAAGAGTCGGATATCCACCTGGAAGCCGATATCAAGGCATTGGAGAACAACCCGAACGGGTTTCAGGAAGGCAGCTGGGTACCATATTTGAACATTAAGTATGAAGTGACCAAGGCCGGCAGCAAAGACAAGATTGCGGGGGATTTCATGCCGATGGTGGCCAGCGATGGCCCGCACTATGGCGACAATGTGAAGCTGATGGGGCCAGGCAAGTACAAGTTGAAACTAACTGTGTCCGCACCGGATGCCAACCCGCATAGCCATTTTGGGCGCCACACCGACAAGGAAACTGGTGTGGGGGCATGGTTCAAGCCATTTCAGCTGGAATATGACTTTGCCTATGCCGGCATTGGCAAAAAAGGTGGCTATTAAGCTGACGGACCCGCCAACATGACCCACCCCACCATACTGATTGCTTTGTTGAGCATGTTGGCGCTGCCCATAGTCCAGGCCGAGTCCTTGCTGACGTTCAAGCTGATTGCCCGTAATGGCAAGCTGGAGCCCAGCACGCTGAATGTGCCGGCAGGCCAACGCTTCAAGATCGAAATCGACAACCAGAACACGGGTGCCATCGAGTTCGAGAGCCTGCCGTTACGGCAGGAAAAAGTGTTGGGGCCTGGGGCGAAGTCATTTGTGGTCATCCACCCACTGAAACCGGGCAGTTATAAGTATTTTGACGATTACCACCAGGCAACCAGTCAGGGGCAGATCGTCGCCAAGTAATACCCATCAAGGACCATCGCATGGGAAATGCACTGTTCATTATCTGGCGTGAATCTGCCGAGGCCATGCTGGTCGTCGGCATTCTGTATGCTTGGTTGAAACGCCAGCCAGATGCTGCGTATGGCATGCGCTACCTGTGGGGTGGGGTCGCTGCGGGTATCGGTCTGGCGCTGATCCTGGCTGGCTTGATGCTGGGAATCATGCGATGGCTACCAGACGATGGCCTGGAATACTTCCAGCTCGGCATGATCAGTGTGGCGGCCATACTGATCGTGCAAATGGTGTGCTGGATGCGGCGTCACGGCCGCACCTTGAAGCGAGATCTGGAACGCAGGCTGCAACGCAATCTGGAATCCGCCAACTGGTGGGGGCTACTGATTGTCGTGGCACTGGCAGTTGGCCGCGAGAGCGCAGAAACCGTCGTGTTCCTGTATGGCGTGGGGTTGGAGCAGCACAGCCTGCTTTATACCCTGCTGATCATGGTGGCGGGAGTCGTCTTGGCAGGTGCCACCTTCTGGTTGCTGCAACGAGGTGGGCGCTGGTTATCATGGCGAGTGTTCTTCACGTTGTCGGAAATTCTGCTGCTGGTACTGGCAGGTGGCTTGCTGGTGAACGCCGTCGAGAAAATGCTGAATCTGGGTTGGCTGCCACCACTGATCGACCCGGTGTGGGATAGCTCGGCCCTGCTGGACGATGGCAGCACCACAGGCAGCTTTATCGCGACATTGACAGGTTATCGTGCCCACCCGGCATTGTTGTTGCTGATCGCGTATGCCACTTATTGGCTAACGATGTGGGGATTGTTACGCCGGACCAATCGTTGACCATCATGATGGTTCAACGTGGCATCGCTGTGCCACAAGCCACTACAAAGTATCTTTGCCTTACCTTCACTCGGCCAGCCGAGGTGACTGATGTCTGATTGTTCGCATATCCAATCTCCTCCTCCCTCCACCTCCATTGCTGTATGGGGCCACTGGATGCGTGACCACGGTAGCGCGATCCGCTGCATTCAATGGGTGGTCGTGGTGGTCTACCTGTTCTTGATCATTGTACCGGTCTGTCTGCCATTACCCGATGATCAGGCGCGGATTCTCAATAACCTCACACTGTTCGCGCAATTTTTGTTCTGGGGGATTTGGTGGCCATTCGTGCTGGTATCAATGTTGTTGATAGGCCGCAGTTGGTGTGGGGTGTTCTGCCCTGAAGGCGCGCTGAGCGAATGGGCCAGCCAGCATGGGCGTGGTGGTGCTATACCGCGTTGGGCCAAATGGAATGGCTGGCCATTTGTAGCCTTTTGTCTCACGACCATTTATGGCCAGCTGGTCAGCGTCTATCAATACCCGAAAGCAGCGCTGCTGGTGCTGGGCGGATCAACACTGGTCGCTATGGCGATTGGTCTGATGTACGGCAAGGGCAAACGAGTCTGGTGTCGACATTTATGCCCCGTCAGCGGCGTATTCAGGCTGTTATCGAGATTGTCACCGGTCTATATGGAAGTCGATCGCAGCCAATGGCAGGCTCACGGCAAGCAGCGGGTCATTCCCATCAACTGCGCACCACTGGTGGATATCCGGCGCATGCAGAGGCCGTCGGATTGCCATCTTTGCGGGCGATGTGCCGGGCACCGCAATGCGGTCGAGCTGGCTTGGCGACATCCCAATGCAGAAATCACATCCCCGCAAACAGAGTCACACAGTGTCTGGGATCTGATCTTGTTAGTGTATGGTTTGCTGGGTGTGGCGATCGGGGCATTTCAGTGGACAGCCAGCCCCTGGTTCATCATGGCCAAGCAAACCATGGCAGAGTGGCTGATCGACCATGACATCTTATGGCCGCTGGATGATAATGCGCCGTGGTGGATACTCACCCACTATCCAGAGCATAACGACACCTTTACCTGGCTGGATGGCGGCATGATCGTGGTTTACATCCTGACCATGGCAGTCGTCTTGGGTAGCTGGGTCATACTGTGGCTGGCGGCAGCGGCCCGCACCCACATTGGCACATGGGGTCATCAGCTGCACCGGATGGCCAATACGTTGATCCCATTGGCTGCCTGTGGCGTATTTCTGGGTTTGTCGGCATTGACCGCCAGTCTGTTGAAGACTGAAGGTCTGCCCATGTTATGGCTGAACCCAACACGCGCAACCTTGCTGGTATTGGCTACCCTTTGGTCCGCCTGGTTACTGTGGCAGCAAGGCAAAGCGCAGGGGCTACTACGTCGTGGTGCTGCCATACTGCTGCTGATGCCCGCGTGGGCTGGCATCATCGGTAGCTGGGTATTGCTGTTCTGGATCTGGTGACACGGCTGGCCGATTTTTATTTTAAGTTGGCAGTGGCTTCGTTCTTTTGAGCTGTGGTGGTCTTGACCTTATCTCCTGGCTTCAGGTTCTGCCCACCTGAAATCACCACTGCTTGACCCACCGCCAGTCCATCGACGATGGCGCGATCCTCATTGATCGATACCAATGTCAACGGTACGGCCTTTACGGTTTGATCTGGTTGCAGCACATAGGCAAAGCGATGTTCCGGCCCGGTCTGCACACCGGTAACCGGGATGATCAAAGCATCAGCGCGCTTACCCAACGACAATTTCACTTTGGCATAAGCACCTGGCCAAAGCTGGGTATCTCGATTATCGAATTCAGCTTTGGCGCGAATGGTGCCGCTACGCGTATCGACAATATTGTCGATAAACACCAGTTTACCCATTGCAACTGGCTTATCCTGCCCCGATAAATAGGCCTCCACTGGCAATGTACCATGTACTTGTGCAGCCCTGACTGACGACAGGCCACTTTCCGGTAGGGTAAAGCTGATAGTCACGGGTGTCATCTGTACCAGCGTCACCATCGCAGTGGCCATGCCCGGTTGCACAACCGTCCCTGGGAAGGCACCAACACTGCCAGCCCGGCCAGGAATCGCAGCACGAATCGTTTTGCGATCCAGTTCAATCTGAGCAGATTCAATTGCTGCCCGGTCAGCCGTAATTGCGGCGCGCAGGCCATCTACCGTACTTTGCGCCGTATCCACCGCACTGGGTGATAAAAAACCGTCACGCGACAAGGATCGATTGCGCTCCAGCGTGCGGTCAGCATCCGCCAGTTGGGCTTGATCGCGTGCCAGCTGGGCTTTGGCACGGTTAAGCGCAGCGCGCTCAGCATCATCTTCCAACAGAAACAGCACATCACCGGCCCCAACATTCTGGCCTTCCTTAACCAGTACCTTCTTCACCACGCCAGCCGTTTGTGGCTTGATATCGACACTTTGCAATGGTGTCACTGTGCCGGTTGCTTCTAATTGTAATGGTATATCCGCCTGCTGGGCCAAGGCGACGATCACTGTGGCATCCACCTTGCCACCACGCTGACCTTTACCTGGGGCATCGGCTTGCTGGCCGCTCTGACGAAACGCCATGGCGCTGGCAAAACCGATGACCAACAAGGCAATAATAAGTAGGGTTCTTGTTTTCATGACTGCTCGACACAATATACGCGGGTAATGAATTGCTCAGATTCGACTGATCACAGGCACATCAACATCCCACATTCAGCGGGGCTGCATCAGGCTTGTGCATGTAGGTTGAACATTGTGAGTGAACAACCTCTATTTTGTTCGCACGTATTCGCGGATCGTGATCTTATTTGCAATTTTTTACCAATCCGCCACCACACCATTTCCCAGCAAGGATACTGCCATGACCGCCACACCGCCTGCTCAGGGCAAGTTTACGCCGTTGTTGGGCCTGCTGCCGTTTCTCAAGCCCTATGCAATTCGCTGGATATGGGCAGCCCTGGCACTGGTGGTGGCTGCGGGTGCCACGCTCAGTTTACCGGTGGCATTCAAGTATTTGATTGATCTCGGCTTTGCTGCAGCCAACCGCGGCCATATCGATCGCTATTTCCTGGCCTTGTTTCTGGTATCGGTGGTACTGGCGGGCGCCACCGCGTTGCGCTTCTATTTTGTGTCCTGGTTGGGCGAACGGGTAACGGCCGATGTACGAAGGGCGGTCTATGACCATGTGTTGGACATGAGTCCGCAGTTTTTTGAAACCACGCAAACTGGCGAGGTGTTATCCAGGCTGACCGCAGATACCACGCTGATTCAGACTGTCGTCGGGACCAGTCTGTCGATGGGTTTACGCAACCTGCTGTTGCTGATCGGCGGGTTGGTCATGCTGACCGTTACCAGCCCGGTGCTGTCTGCTTACATTCTGATCACGCTGTTGGTGGTCATTCTGCCCATTCTGATTTTTGGCCGGCGCGTCAGGCGTTTATCGAAAGACAGTCAGGACCGTATTGCCGATGCCAGCGCACTGGCTGGCGAAATCCTCAATGCTATGCCAACAGTACAAGCCTTCACCCAGGAACCCAACGAACGAACCCGCTTTGGCCAGTCGGTCGAGACAGCCTTCAATACGGCCTTGACCAGAGTGAAGGCCCGGGCCTGGCTGACGGTAGTGGTAATCGTGCTAGTGTTTGCGGCCATTGTGTTTGTACTTTGGCTGGGTGCCCAATCGGTGCTGGCTGGCCAGATGACAGCGGGCGAATTGTCACAATTCATCCTGTATGCCGTGGTAACCGCTGGCGCCATCGGCGCCATTGCAGAAGTATGGGGTGACCTGCAGCGGGCGGCAGGCGCGACAGAGCGGCTATTGCAGTTGCTGGCCGTTGTACCGCCCGTGCAACAGCCAGCACAGCCTCAAGCATTGCCTGCACAAGGTGATGGTCTGATATTCGATCATATTGGCTTTGCCTACCCCTCCCGCCCCAACACACCCG
The DNA here is from genome assembly GCF_005503445.1 of Chitinivorax sp. B. NCBI lineage: Bacteria > Pseudomonadati > Pseudomonadota > Betaproteobacteria > Chitinivorax > Chitinivorax sp. B. Next base: position 186,333 of record NZ_SCOH01000004.1, read on the forward strand.
CCTTGCAGCAATTTTCGCTACACATCCGGCCTGGTGAGCACGTAGCACTCGTAGGCCCATCCGGTGCAGGTAAAACCACCTTGTTCCAACTACTGTTGCGATTCTATGACCCACAGCAAGGTGAAATCCGCGTCAATGGCATACCCAACCAATCCCTTGCACTTGCCGATCTACGCCAGCATATCGGTATTGTCTTGCAGGACACGGTCATCTTTGCTGGCAGTGTATTTGACAATATCCGCTATGGCCGCGCCGATGCAACATTGGAAGAAGTGCAACGTGCAGCAGAGCTGGCTGCAGCTGCCGAGTTCATTGAAGCACTGCCAGAGGGTTACCACAGCTTTCTAGGGGAACGTGGCGTTCGACTATCGGGTGGACAACGCCAGCGTATTGCCATTGCACGCGCCATCTTGAAAAACCCACCAGTATTGTTGCTGGACGAAGCCACCAGCGCACTGGATGCCGCCAGTGAGCGCCAGGTACAGCAAGCACTCGACAATGCAGCCAGGGAGCGCACTACGTTGGTGATCGCCCATCGACTGGCCACCGTACAACAGGCTGATCGCATTGTGGTGATGGATGCGGGTCGAATTGTTGCGGAAGGTACCCATCAGTCATTACTGAAAGACTCTCCGCTGTATGCGGAGCTGGCTGCACTACAGTTTGCCGACGCCAAAGGGGGATAACTACCCAGCTGTATTTGACGGTAATTCATTCAAAAATCAGCAACATATACCGAGCTCGCACCTACCGTTGCACTAATACTGAAAAATGGCTAGACAATACACTGGACAGCCATATATCAGCGATTGATAATACTAACCTTGTCAGTATTACCATACCTTACTGGCAGGTTTCACAGCCTACACAATCAAACATTCTGAACAATTGCCCCTGATAGCCTGCTTCATCGGCCCAATTGGTGGGCGGTATCCAGGATAGCGCCAAACAAGATTGCACAAGTCGGCACAAATCACATACGCAGATGAAAATCAACGATTCCGCTGTTTACAACAGCGAAGGCCTATCCGGTATTGAAGTTAGCAAAATCGGAGCCGCCAGTTGGCGAATTACCTACCGCGGTCGTGAAGCTAAGGTAGAAGCGGTCCGCTTCAACAACAGTCGGCCGGAGGAGTTTTTGGTCTATCGAACTGGCCGTGCTGTTTCCGTGGCTCGCACCTTTCACACGGCTGTCATCATTGCTGCTTCAACCTAGGTTCCGTTGATTTGGTCTGATCAGGTGGTGGGAGCGCTCAACTTGCGATTGCGCCAGATACCCTCTCCGCTGAAAATCAATAACGCCAGCCAGATCAGCCCAAAACCCAGCAATCGGTCCCGATTGAACGGTTCGTGATACACAAATACACCGATCAGAAACTGCAAGGTTGGCGCGATGTACTGCATCACGCCCATCGTGGTCAATGTCAGACGCCGAGCACCCGCACCAAACAATAATAGCGGCACCGCTGTCACTACCCCAGCTCCTACCAACATCGCGTTGGTGAAACCATCCACATGGCCAAAACTGGCGTGACCCTGCCATTCCTGCCAAAGCAGAAAGCCCAATGCAGGTCCGCCAATCAGCATGGTTTCCAATGACAAACCTTCCAGCGAACCCAGTGACGCCGTCTTGCGCAACAGGCCGTACACACCAAATGAAACAGCCAGCACCAGTGCAATCCATGGCAGCTTACCCAATGCAACCGTTAACCACACTACCCCCAGTGTGGCTAGGCCGACAGCCAGTTTTTGCAAAGATCGAAGCCGTTCTTTCAGCACCAGCCCACCCAACAACACACTGACCAGTGGGTTGATGAAATAGCCAAGGCTGGTTTCCACCACATGGCCTGCGTTGACTGCCCAAATATAGACAAACCAGTTCAACGACAACAAGAGCGACGACACTGCAAACCCGCCAAGCACCCGTGGATTACGTATGGCGGCGCCGAACCAAACCCAATGCTGTTTGATAGTGAGAATACCGGCCAGCAGCAACAACGACCAAGCGACACGATGCGCCAGTATCTCCAGCGCAGGCACATGTTGAATCGGCTTCCAGTAAAGCGGGAACAGGCCCCAGCAGAAATAGGCACCAAAGGCATACAGCAAACCAAGACGAGACTGTTGTGGCACGACAGAATGACCAAGCACGGCCGGAAAAGATCAAGAGAGTGTCATTCTATCCACGATTCCAACACAGGTTCAGATACAGTTTCGGCACCAATGCATGATTACACTGATCAATATCAGGATATAACAGCAGTTGCCGCGATGATGCAGATCGATGGCACACTATGCGTCCAACACAACAGAGAAGCCAAAAATGGACGGAAAAAACGAGAATCAGGCAGCCAGCGAGATTGAGCGACTGGTTGGTCGCCTGGCAAGAGACGGGCAGGAGTTTCTACGGGAACGGTTCAGGCAAATCCGCAAGGCGGCGCGCCCAGATGAACGGGACATGTTGCACTTCAAGGTTTTGTGTCGATCCGAGGTAATCCAGCGAGCATCGCAATTCACGTTCAGCCGTTGGTGTAGTGGCAAGGCCGAGCTGGAGGCTGACGATGCCGAACGATTACTACAGTACTTGGTCAACGAAGGGTTTTGGGATGAGGTGCGCGACCAACTCGCCATTGCGCGCGTACCTGATCAATATTTCTGGAGCCTGGTCCATGAGCTGGAGTCGGTACGTACCACGCGTCAAAAGCTGCGGGATGCAACACCCGGCATCTACCAAATGTGGAGGCCATCGGTAGTATGGCCAGGGCGATACGTGCTGGGCATGTTGCTGATCTATTTCAACAGCAAAACCGGCGCCATGCGCACCCTGGAAGTCCATCGTATGAACGGAAGCCAGGCAGAACAGACCGGCTTGGTAGCCACGCCAGAAGTAACCGAGGTGCTACGAGGCTATCTGGTGAAAAAATCAAGCCAATTGATCATACAGAGCTTTGAACGGGAGACGCGCGCCTTTCAGATCACCGTCTTCGCCAGCATGTTGCAACAGGATCGCCAGATCAAAGCCATGAGTGGCCTGTGCCTGGGTCTGGTTGGCCAGCGTGGGCTTTTCTGTCGCCCAGTCGTGCTGGTACGGCAGGGTGGCCTGAGCAAAGCCTGGCAAGCAGTGCTGGATACCCAACTGGATGAAGACGGCTGGCCGAGACATGGCTTCTTCGACACCCTGTCGAAAGAACCGCTCTATCAAGCCATGAATATTGTGGCAGAACAGGACGTCCCGCCCTTCGTGCGCTTGCGTCTGGATGAAAGCGCCGGCTTAACCCGCAACTGACCTACCCTTCGATGCAACTGCTGCAATTGTAGGTGACCACAATTGCAGCAGTTGCAATACAGCCCACCGATCACGACAAATCACGCATCTCGCGCCATCTGTTGTTGCAAGCCATTTGATGCGAACCTTAAACCATCTCATTTCACCACGACATGGAAGGATTGATCATGATTGGGCAGTTACGATGGCAACACTACTGGATAATATTTTTTCGAATACGCACCACCAACGTCGTCACAGCAAGATCTCAGGAACGTGCAAGCTGTAACAGCAGGCAAGCACATCAAATCAGAAACAATCAGGAAGATCGCTCAAGAGAAAGTCAGGCAAGGCGATGGTTATAGTAGACAACTCATCCGGCCCGCGAAATACGCAGCCACCAAAACGAAAGCCCACGCAGCCAAACTGCCTGGGCTTTTTACTTGGTACAGGTATGCGATTTCACTCGCCTGATCATACCGCATAGCCAATATGTTGCCCCACACATAGTGGATCACTCATACCCCGGCCGGTTGGTTGCAATCAGTGACTTCGGCTTGCCATAGGCTGCATATAGGCTTCAGATGCGGCATAAAGTGCCATCCCCATCATCCCCAACCCCATCATTACCACCAGCGCTGTTATCAGCCAATTGCGCATTTTGCGCGACCGCCGACTGCTAGTGCGGCGATAGGATGTGGAGCTGCGCCGGCCAACGTTCATTGCATGATTTCCTGCGTCCATGTTGATCGTTACCATTGGTAAGTAGTCAATAACATCAGACAATTCTGATAGCTGCATATCCATAGATATGACTATTCACATCAGAAATTCTTGTATATCACTGTTTAACGAAGCATGCAACGTAAATCCATTTGATATTAATGTTAATTCACTTCCAACCCAACCCCCAACACATCCGTCATTGAAAATATATTTTCCGTGTTTATTCCTAAATTCAGATATAAGAGAGATGTAAAAGCAATGCATGGTGCTCATTGCACTTAATCAGACACACAAAAAAACCGCCCCGAAGGGCGGCATGAGGATTGGATCAAACAGATCTACTACAGATCGGGCTCAACTGGCTGTTCAATGCTCGACAAACACAGCAACGGTACGAGCCGGTATGGAGAAACTTCCGGCAACGTTGTTGTACGTGGCCATTTTGACCACTGGATCACTACCTGAAACCTGTATGGGGTGCAGTGCCAGGTTTTTTCCCTTCAACGCATCGACAGCTACGGTCTGGCTCACCTTGTCTGGGTTGATCGCGGTCACGATCCGTTTAAAGTTGGCACCCGCATAGCCATTGCCATCCAATTGCGCGACGATCACACCTGGTACCTGCGCTGGCCCAACGTTGTAGAAACTCAGGCGATGCTTTACGTCATCCCCTGTACGCAAACGGAACAAGGTACTGCTCTGACGGATCGCCATGAAATCCCGGAATACATCACGTGCCGACAATATCTCTGCAGACCCCATCTGTAACAATGGGTTAGTCAGGATAGGCTTGATCAAACCCCAGTTTTCCTGGTTCTTTTCTGCGACAGGCAAGCCAATTGCAAAGTTATTCCCTGTGTAGGTCCAATCCAGGCGATTGAACCAGTCGCCCGAATTGTAACTATCGCGATCCATCGCTTTGGAACGCAGAATTTCCTGGCCTGCATGGTAGAACGGAATACCTTGTGACAAGGTGACAATCGCCGAACCAAGGATTTGCGAACGCACCCGGTCCACCTTACTGGTGCCTTGTGGCAATTTGAAGGCATTGATGTCAAACAAAGTTTGATTATCATGCGCTTCAACGTAGTTGATCGTTTCCTGTGGATCACTGGTATACCCGGCCTTCAGATCGAAGTAGCTCAGTTCCTGTCCACGTTTACTGTTGCCATCCTTATCAGTCAGTACATAATCCTTCAGCGTACCAGCCAAGCCCAAACGCACCAGATCAGCTTGGTGTAGCAATGCCTCTTTGCCCTCAGTACTCTTACCGTTACCATCCAGATAGATACCGTTGGCGTAACCTTGACTCCTCAATAGCGATTCACCGGAATCACAGCAACCGCCGCCTCGCACGGCGTCACGCAGGCGATCATTGAATGATCCGATACCCGTACCCGCCATATTGTCCTGCCGGGCTTGCTTGAAACGCTGGTCATTGGCCACTTCGCCAAAATTCCAGGCCTCACCGTAGTAATACAACTCGCGACCGGCTGCCATATTGGTATCCGCCTTCAACTGATTGATCACCTCCAGCGGATGGTGACCCATGATGTCGAAGCGGAAGCCGTCGATCTGGTATTCCTTGGCCCACAACTTGGTGGAATCAATCATCAACTTGGCCATCATCACGTTCTCGGCCGCAGTGTTTGAGCAACAGGTGGAATTGAAGATACTGCCCTGATTGTCCAGCCGGTAGTAATAGCCCGGTATGATCTTGTCCAATACCGACTTGTCGCCCTGACCAGCCTCAGCAGTGTGGTTGTAGACCACATCCATGACTACCCGCAGCCCTTGGTCATGCAATGCTTTCACCATCTGACGGAATTCACGGACACGTACCTTGGCATCGCTCGCATCCGTGGCATAGCTTCCCTCCGGTGCATTGTAATGATGGGGGTCATAGCCCCAATTAAAACAATCCTTGCCCTTATTGGCTTGCACCGCCGCCTGCTGCAGATCAGAATCCGCCGGCGCATTCGGTACAATTGTCTCAGCGCAGCCGGTTTCATCGATGGTGGCAATATCAAACACGGGTAACAAATGCACGTGGGTCAGGCCCGATTGCTGCAACAGCTTCAAGTGTTTGACGCCATTGCTGGCCGTATTGGCGAATGCCAGATACTTGCCGCGCAGATTGGCTGGTTGGCTGGTATCACTGGCGGAAAAATCACGCACGTGTAGTTCATACAGCGAGATATCCTCCGGTGCATCCAGTGCGGGGACCGCATGACCATCCCAGCCACTCGGTTTCAGTACGGCAGAGGCCAGGTTGCCGATAAAGCTCTTTTGCCCATTGGCACTGACACTGATCGAGTAGGGATCTGTTACCGTATTGTTGACCACTTTATTGTCGGCATGGCGGCTGAAGACATCGACGGTATAGGTGTAGTAGGCAGCATTCGTCCAGCTGGCATCTTTTGCCTGATACGACCAGACACCTGACGCCGCATCTTCCACCATCTCTACCGTCACGGCGGCCCCGGCTGCAGGATAGACATTGAGCTTGACCGACTTGGCAGTGGGTGCCCATAGTGCAAATGTGGGAACATTCGCACCATCAAACGTCAAACCCAATACCTTATTGCGGGCGGTATTGCCGTAGATCGCATCCAGCACCCCAGCCGTCTGCAGCGATGTCGCCTTGACCACCTTACCGGCTGCGTTGAATTCCGCCACCACGACCTGCCCTTTCAGCCTGCCTTTCAGCACAGCAGGAGAGGCATCGGCCAGCGACATCGACAACGTTGTTGCACTCGCCAGATGGGGGTATTTGCTGCGCAGTGCGTCCGGCAAACCGGCACTTGCCACCTGCAGATTGGCCATACCCTCTGCTCCCGTTACCCCATCCGGGGCGGCACTGATGCCGCCATTGGCCGCGTAGTACAACTTGTAAGTCGAGCCAGCAGCAGGGGCCGAGGGCCAAGCGATCGTGGTGTTGTTCAACCACATGGCACTGGCGTTGGCAAAATTGCCCACACCATATCCGGGCTGCTTGTCATATACCTTACAATCACCGTCCAGCACCCAGACTTCCTGTCCTTTGCTGGCAATATCCGACGCAAACGGCGCCTGTTGATCACTACCACAACTCTTGTTGCCGTTACCATCGATGATCAGGAAGTCCAGTTTGGATTTGCCCAGATCCAGTGGAATATCCACATAAGCGCCAAAAGCATCTGCGCCAGTGAACTTGATGCGATCATGTGGCCAACCGGTTTTCGGATCTTTTGGGCCGCTCCAGGAGTAGACCCCCCAATCCGCGGTATTACCATCATTACGATGGAAGTGGACACGCAGGGTACCAGCACTGATGGGCGCCACCGTCCCAGCCTGGGCCGTGGCATTGGTGCCGCTGTCTCCCCCTCCTCCGCCACCGCCACACCCCGTTACCGCCCATGCCAGTGCCAATGCCGATACCAGCGGACGTGCGCACCCCCATAGACCTTGTTTTGGTACCATGTCATCTCTCCTTCCAAATTGTTTATTGTTGTCACCCTCTACCAGCAGCATGGACGCTTACGGATTCATGCCAGTCGCATGGTATTGTACTTTTGCTCTATTTTTGCAAATTGATAATTTGTGCGATCAATTCGAATAACGCGTAATCAGCTGAAATAGCTTGAAAAGCATACTGATAGAGAATCGACTGTCTCAGGATGGCTCAGATCGAATGAGCAACAGATGGTGTAATTCAATTACACCCAGATCGGAAGATGTGATACGAACAGAAGAAAAGCAAAGGAGAGTGCGGAGAATACAGCGGCCGAAGTCAGTACACTGCCAAGATCAATCAAGGTTGATCCGGCCCATCGTCGCGGTCAACCAGACGACGGGCAGCGCTACGCAAGAACTGCATGTGCTTGTTGAAATTACGGCAGCCACTGCAGATGGTCAGGTGGAATTTCAGACTCAGTTGTTCACCCATGGTCAGCTTGCGATCCATCGCTTCCGATACCAAACGTGTCGCTTCTTTGCATACCAGCACTATGCGCTCCCAGTGGCATTACCGAACCAATTCTTGTCCAGACATAACCGCAAGCTCATCCGCGCCCGATACAAGATTACCGAACAGTTAGTCGCGCTGATTTCCAATCGCTTACAAATCTCGTCAATCTCCAGCCCCATTACTTCGCGCAACGAAAACACCAAGGCCACCCGCTTTGGCATCTGCTTTGCACAGGCTTCATAGACTGCCCAAAACTGCCGGTTTTCGATCGATTGTGCGGTCTGGTCCCATGTATGAGGCATGGTTTCCTGATCCCAATGTCCGGTTTGGTCAAACAATGGATCAAAGTCCCCTGCATCAGCCACATCTGAAAAGTCATCTGGCAAGCCAGGCTCTCGGCTCTTTTTGCGGATCAGGTCAATGATCTTGTGTTTGAGGATGCCGGTCAACCAGGTTTTGATTGATGACTGGCCGGAAAAATTAGCCTGCAGCGCGGCGAGCAAGGTTTCCTGGACCACATCCTCCGCTTGCGATTCATCACGTAATTGCAGTAAGGCATAACGCAGCAGGTAAGTACGATGCGTCGCCAGTTGAGCATGATCTATAGCCATAGTTTGGACGGGTCACGTGCAATGTGCTTTTTCAGCACACGTTCGAAATGGGCTGGGTCTTTCGGCTTGTTAAGCTCGGAAGGACGGGGTTTGTGGAAGTCATACAGGCGCGATACCCAGAAGCGCAGCGCTGCAGCGCGCAGCATCACCCCCCAGTTGGCCGCCTCTTCCACACGGAACGGCCGTACCGCATTGTAGGCAGTCAGCATTGACCTGGCCTTGACGGGGTCAATGTCGCCATCGTCCATGACACACCAGTCGTTGATCGTGATCGCCACGTCGTACAACAGCAGATCATTGCAGGCGAAGTAGAAATCAATCACGCCGCCAATCTTGTCACCGTCGAACAGTACATTGTCACGGAACAGGTCGGCATGAATCGCTCCCTCCGGCAACTTGTCAAAGCGATGACGCTCCTGAAAGCGCACTTCGTCCCGCAGGACATGTACCGCATCAGCCGACATAAATGGGTAAACCTCTGGTGCAGTGGCTGTCCACCATTCCGGACCACGCTGGTTGGGCATGCGTCCATCATAGGTCTGCCCGGCGATATGCATTTCCGCCAGGATCTCGCCAATCTGTGCACAGTGGGTGGCTTCCGGCGCCATGACCGCTTCACCTTTCAGGCAGGTGACAATACAGGAAGGTCGGTCATTCAATTCCGCCAGATATTCGTCCCGCACATCGGCTATGGGCGCCGGGCAAGCTATACCATGCCGGGCCAGATGGGCCATCAGGTTGATATAGAACGGCAGCTCGTGCATCTGCAGCTTTTCGAACAACGTCAACACATACCGGCCATGTGAAGTGGTCAGGAAATAGTTGGTGTTCTCAATGCCAGCCAGAATGCCTTTCAGCTCGACCAGACTGCCAATGGAATAATTTTTGAGCCGCTCGGCCATTTGTGCCGCGCTGACGGGAGTGAAGACGGACATGACAATAACCCGGTTGTTTGTCCGGATTATAGCCCAGGAGCTCGATACATTCGCTGGCCGAGATTGATGTTTTTTGCGAAAAAATGCAAGAAGAGTGCTATTTCATTGCGAAAAATGCATATACATTTCTGATAAACCACTATTTTTCAAATTATTTCACGCAAGGCCTGTCGTTTTCCCTAATGCCCGCCATTCGCCAACCCACGCTACATCTTGTAAACGCTGCCATTTGATGGCACTGACGACTTGATCCCCAATGCTCAACGATTTTTCAATAAAGTCGTTACTGCGGCATCCAATTGTGGGTCCTGTTCCTCATCCCCCAAGCGATTAAAAATGATTTGATCCACCTTGCGTGGTGTCGTTTCCAAATCACCACCGCCGGCAGTTGATACAACCTGCCCAAATGGTAAGCGTAAGAAAGACCCGTCCACCATCAACTTGAATGACGTAAAGATCACCCAACCTGCTCCCGGCTCGCCGACCACTTGGCCAAGCCGCTGTGCGCGATAGCCTTCCGTCAACACTTCGCCGTCAGACAAGGTCCATTTATTGGTCACCAAAACCGTGGATTTCTCCAGCGTTTGCTGACCAACCGCAAGTCGTCCAGGTGCAGTCGGTAATTGGCGAGTCGTAAACGTGAAATGGCTTCGCCGTGACAAGGTATCGAGCACCCAGCTATCCACCATGCCGCCGTAGTTATTACGGGCATCCAGCACCAGGCCTTGCTTGCTGTGGACAGTACGGTCCAAGTCGAGATGGAATTGATCAAGTGAATTTTCACGCATATCGATCAAATGCACATAACCCAGCTTGCCACCACTGGCCCGATCAACATAGATGCGGCGCCCTGTCACCCATTGCTTGTACCGCAGTGTCGATTCATCGTTGAAATTGATGGGTTTCAGATAACGGATTTGGTGTTGAGCTTGCGCAGTATCGACAATCAACTGGACAATTTTGCCGATTTTGCCATCCAGCAACGCGTCCAGATTATCTGTGGCCGTCAGGGACTTGCCATCAACGGCACGAATGATGTCCCCCAATTGCAGGCCAGCTTGTGCGGCCGGGCCATCGGCGACCACGCTGGCAATACGTAAGTGGCCCTGCTGTTCGTAATGGCTGCGGTCAAAATCCAGTGCCAAACGACCCAGCGTGGTTTGCGTTTCGCTTTTAGGGGCGCTGAGGCCTGTATGGGAACTGTTCAATTCACCAATCATCAACAGGATGACACGACGCAGCTCATCCCGTGTCGCCGCCTGATTCACCAATGGCTGGTAATGGGCTTGCAAGGCCGCCCAGGATTGACGATGCATGGCACTATCGTAGAAGAAGTCCTGTAGAAGGCGCCAACTTTCCCTGAAAATCGCCTGTTTTTCCTGGGCAAAGTCCGGTGTCAATACAACATCCAACAAGATAGCTTCCGCCTGCCCACCTGCCATTGATACCCGAAATGGCTTGCCACCCTCAAGGTAATAGGCCATCTCGCCATCAACCGTCAGCTGCAGAAAATGCTTGGTCCCGGCACTGGCGGTCAACTGCCGTGCCGGCTCGCCAATCCGCCAGCGCCAGATATTAGGCTGGCCCGCTGCCAAACTCACCAATGCAAAGGTTTTGCCATCAGCAGCCAGCGCACCATACTGCGTATCCAATGACAGTGGTACCACATTGTGATGGGCCAAGGCATAGCTGGCATCTGGACGAAGAGCCTGTTTGACGGGCTCTCCATCTGCCTGCAGGACAGCGGGCGGCGCCAGGTCAATTCTGACCCACCGACCACCCTGCTCCGCATGTTGAAATGCGCGCCACCAAAGGGTCCGACCATCGCCTTGCCAAATCAGACTAGCCTGACCGTAACCCTGGTCCTCCGGGCGAAACCATAACTTCTTGCCGACCCCAGGGCTGGCCAATTGTGTAAGGGACTGCGGCACACCACCTTGACGACCAACCAACATGACCTGTGCCAGCAGCTTGTCATTCAACGCCACCCACGCCAGCCATTGACCATCCGGCGACCAGGCCAGTGGCGAATCCGCCCAGATGGGTGGGCGACCTGTCTGGGTCGTCGCCAACAACGTACTTTGCCCGCTGGCCATATCCAGCCGATACAGGGCACGGCCATTCCGCATGAAAGCCAGCGCTTGGCCATCCGGTGCATAACATGGAAATGCGTCAGACTCATCACCCTGTGTCAGGCGGGTTTCCTGCTGTCTGGCTAAATCGTATTGCCAGATTTCGCCCACACCGTTGCGCATGGAAACGTAGGCCAGTCGCGAGCCATCGGGTGACCAGGCAAGTTGGGATTGTGTGGCGCCAGTCTGAGTCAGACGAGTGGCAGTACCACCTGTAATCGGCGACAACCACACCTCACCCCGTGCGATAAACGCCAGCTGTTGACCTGTCGGGGACAGCAACAGCTCTTCCAGTTTGTCCCCCAGTTTCAATGCGCCTGGCGCTGGCAGGACAGGCTGGTCTGCCAGCGTGAATGACAACACCTGTTGTCGACCGCTTGCAACATCAACCGTCCAAATCCGGTAATCCCGCTCAAAAGCCAGTTGTTCGCCGTTCGCAGAGAGACTGGGCCACACCACCCGGCCATCTTTGAAATGCGTTAGTGCTTTGGGTTGACCTGCCACCGGCTGATAAAACACATTTTCGACACCATCGGGACGTCCCACGTAATACAACCCCTGCCCATCCACCGACCACTGCGGCCAGGCAGCATGTTTACCTGGCGTGTGAAGTTGCTGCCACACACCGGGCTGAGATAATGGAGCCAACCATAACTCTTCCTGATCGATATGCGCCCCACCACGCCGCCACCACTGGTCAAATCCTCTGGTATTCAGTGCCAGCCATCGCCCGTCTGGTGAAGCCACGCCACGCTTTTCCTCCACATAACGCTGCTGCACCACTGGCATTGGCATACCACCCCGCACACGTACCCGATAGATATCATTCATGCGCTGAATGTCATGCAACACGCTGTGGAAATATACCCATTGACCATCTGCCGACCAACCACTGGGTTGCTCGGGTCGATCATCGTAAGTCAATCGTGTCAGCGCTTGGCTCATCAAATCGAGCACATACACATCACCATTGCCACTACGGTTGGAGCTGAAGACCAACCGTTTGCCATCTGGGGAAAAAATAGGGGTTCCATCCGTCGCAGCATGACTGACCAGCGCCTTGGCCTCGCCACCCGCTGACGACGCCAACCAGATGTCCCCACCCGAAACAAAGGCAATCTGCTGTGCATCCGGTGACAAGGCTGGCTCATAGGCCAGTGGCTCAGCCATCGCAGGTAGTGCCACCAATAGGCCTGGCAGTAATGGGGCAAATTTTGGTCGAGAACGTCTCCAGTCAGCGGGGATTCTGGATGCAGAACGGCACAACTTGAGCATGGGAACAGGTCCGGCGGAGTGAAGCGGGCGAGTTTAGCATGTCGATTCACCTCCAAAGCCCGCCAGTCCATGACCTGTACCGCTATTCGGTTCATTTCGTCGCAAATTCGTTTATGCTGGTACTTTTCCCGCCAGATACACCACCATGCCCCTGCATATCACCACACCGCTTATCGAATCCCGTGCTCTCAGTCTGGCTAATCGGCGTTCAGTCTGGCTGAAAATGGAAGCCCTGCAACCACCTGGATCATTCAAGATTCGTGGCATCGGCGCAGCCTGTGAAGCTTATCGTGCGCAGGGCGCCAAGCGTTTTGTGTCGTCATCAGGTGGCAATGCCGGGATTGCAGTGGCCTACGCGGGTCGTCACCTGGGTATACCGGTGACTGTTGTCGTGCCGGAAACCGCCACGGAACAGGCCAAAGCGCTAATCCGACAAGAAGGCGCGGAGCTGATTGTGCATGGTGCGTCGTGGCAGGAGGCGAATACGCTGGCAACATCATTGGTAGGTGACGATGGGGTACTGATCCACCCATTTGATGACCCGCTGCTATGGCCGGGCCATGCCAGCATGATTGACGAAGTAGCACAGTCAGGGTTGAAGCCCGATGCAGTCGTATTGTCAGTGGGCGGTGGTGGCCTACTATGCGGCGTGGTGGAAGGATTATGGCGCAATGGTTGGAACAACGTGCCCGTGATTGCGGTCGAGACAGAGGGCGCCGCTTCACTCAATCAGTCAATACAGGCTGGACAACGGATAGTGCTGGATCGGATCAGCAGCATTGCAACATCGTTGGGCGCAAAACAGGTCTGTGAGCAAGCGTTCAGCTGGACCACCCGGCACCCAATTCGAAGCATTGTTGTGTCGGATCGGTCAGCCATCAACGCCTGCGAACATTTTCTGCACGATCATCGCATAGTAGTCGAGCCCGCCTGTGGCGCAGCCCTGGCCTTGGCATATGACTACCAAACCGAATTGGCAAATTTCCAGACCGTATTGTTTATTGTATGTGGTGGCGTTACAGCCACGGTTTCGCAGCTCCGGTCATGGGCCGATCAATTGGCAAATCAAGCCTGACAAGGGGTAAAGCCAATGACAATCCACATTCTCAGGCTAGGTACACCACGTTTGCCAAATGAAGGCACCCGGATTGGTACCGTCAGACGGCCGCCACGCGGCGTACCCAAAGCAGAATTTGCCACCCAGAACTGGTACGACGTCTGGTATCCCAACCTGGCCCCCAGCACCGAACTGATGCAGTTGGGCAAAGATGCCAAGAGCGATGCCGATTGGCAGGCCTTCCGTAAACGTTACCGGGCAGAAATGGCCGTGCCCGATCAAAGTCGTACACTGGATGTACTGGCCGCCTTATCACATCACAGCAATTTCTCGGTCGGCTGTTATTGTGAAGATGAATCCCGTTGCCATCGTTCATTGTTGAGAGCGTTACTGACAGAACGTGGCGCCAAGCTTGCCTGACCACGCCCATGACGTATCGATAACAAACTTGCCGGCACTACCGCCGTTCATCCCCTCGCTAGAAATGACCAGTCCACTTTGCCAGCAGCACCGCACGGCGGTTCAGGCGTGGGTCGCCCAAATTCAGTACCTCAAATTCCTGCTGCACCCAATTCATTCGTTTGTCCCTTCCGTGGTTCAGACGGGCATGAGGCATAACGGGCCGGATGTTTGCTACCCACAACAGGTGGGTTGAGAATCACAGAGCAAGAAAAGGCCCGAATTCGCGACACGGTGACGAGTCACTGCCAGTTGCAATATGTGGCATGTAACACCTTGTTGCAATTACCAATGTATTAATCACAATTACCAATAGAGGCGTGTTTGCACGGTGGGGAAAGGTAGCGGTTGGGCGAGTGGCCTGACCGTTATACACCGTAAATTTCTAGATAGGCACCTTGAAAGGTGTCTATCACACGTTAGGTGGCATAGGCTCTTATGCATACGTTATGCTTTTTGTCCGAACTTACTAGCGCGGAATGGGCAGCTTGGTTTCAGGCGGCTGGCTCCATCGCAGCCATTGTTGCTGCTGCCTGGATTGCCAAGCACCAAGCCACGCTGCAACACAGAAATGCGCTCAATTTGCACATGACTGAGCAGCGCACTGCGCAAGTTGATGCAGCGAAAACCTTGTCAGTCTTGGCAACAAACTCGTCCATCGCAATGAAGCACATCACAGGGCAATTGAAAGACCGCGAGGCAATTCATCGTGTTGCTGAGGGCCTTACTCACTGTGACCTTGGAGAACTGCACCGGATAGATTCATATTTGAGCGCAGTCCCGCTTCATTCAATTCCCCATTCCTTGGTCACGCACACGATGGTGCTCGGCTCGACCGTTCGCCAATTCATAGACAAAACTGAAATGGCGCTTCGTCTTCACCGCCAATTGGATGCAGGTATGTTTGATGATTTTTTCAAAACAGTGGGTGAAATGAGCTCAAGTCTTGATGCTACTTGCCAAGACATCGCCGCCGTTGTCAAAAGTCTTGAAACACCGGTCGAAAATAATGCCACCTAACCCTACGGTCAACACGGACCGCCCAACAGCTGCGCTGTTGGATTCCCTCCGCGCTGCGCGCTCCGGCGGCCGGTTACCTTCACGTTAGGCAACGCGAGTTGAAGGCTGATTTCATGCCTCATCTGCCACTCCCAGCTGCTCGATGTCTCAGTCTCGATGCCTCATGCCCATGGGAGAGGCGTGCTCACTTCAGCGTCGGCTTGGGCTGTCCGTCCTTCGGCGGCCAGCGCACGCTCCGTAGCCGTTCCAGCCGTCTTCTTGCCAGCCTGGGCACATGTCGGAGATCATCGCTGTTCGCCAAGCGTCCAAGAAGGTTGCCGGCACATTCCATCGTCGGCAGCGTGGCACGAGTCTCTGCCCTTTCACGGTCGCCGCGGTTGGCCGGCCGCCGGCAGAAACAGTACTGCAAGGGTTGGCCTAACTTCGAATACCAAATGCCTGAAGTCTCCACGCGCCACGGTCGTGCCTCAGGGCAGTCAACTCAGTCGCTTCCGGCGGTCGCAGCATCGCGTTCCGGTCGTCCCCTTGCTCAACCGGGTTCGCCTAACCACTCCGTCAAGGGGACGTCCCGCAAGCGGGCCGCCCCTTACGTCGAACGTTAGGTCTCCCGAAGCCCTTAATGGAGCGCCGCATGAATCACTACCGTGAAGTCACAGTGGCCGCCAATGCCTTGCATGCGGCAACGAAACGCGCTAATGAATCAATCGCCACCCTCAACGGCTGGCTCATGGTGGCTACTGGAGCAGCCTTCTCGCTCGTCATCAGCAACGTCGAGAAGATCTCGCCGTCGCTATCGCTGAAGTGTCTGAAGCTAGCCATGGCCCTGCTACTGGGCAGTTTGCTCCTTGGCCTATTGGCAAAGCTCCTCATTGGCATGGTCAGCGCGGGCATCGGAAGCCAAGAGGACGGTCAGGCACTCGCCGCCCAACTTCAGGAAGGGCAGGAGCCCTTCGATGTCGATGTTTTCATTTCCGAGTTCTCTCGCGGGCTGTTTCCACCCTACCGCTGGATAGCAGCATGGTCCATGCAGCGATCGAAGTCAGGAGATATCGCAGCCGGCCAGCGCTACATCGCCAAGCTGTCCCAGTCCACAGCAGTCATCGTCCTCCTCCAAGCAGTGGTCATCATCTCAGCAGGTGGTGTAGCAGTGGCCGGCATTGGTAGTCTGCCGTGAGCGCGAGACCTAACCCCTCCGTCAAGGGGACGTCTTGCGCCAAGGCGCAAGCCGCCCCTTACGTCGAACGTTATGCATTGCAATTCGCATGAGCTACGAAGACAAATTGAAGCAGTTGCAGCGTGACCTAGCGCAAATTGATTTGCTTACTGAGCCACGTCGCCAAACTAGCTCTCGCTTCCCAGAGTTTCTAATCTTGAGGCTCAAAGACATAAAGCTAAAAATGTACCAGGAGCGAGGGCACTCAATGCCGCATATTCATGTCGACTATGGTAGCCAACATCATGTGGCAAGCTTTTCTATTGATCCGCCAGCCAGAATCGAAGGTTCATTGCATCGGAAGTACGATAAGTCGGTTATTGAGTGGATTTCTGTTAACAGCGATGCCTTGCTCAAGATTTGGTCAAAAGTCCAATCGGGGGGCGATCCCAGTTTGCTGGTGGCCGAGCTTGCGGGCAATGCATAACCCTTCGGTCAACCGGACGCTGCGCGATGAAGCCGCGCAGCGCCGGTTACCTTCACGTTAGCCTTCCCAAACAAGCTGGAGATTCCGCATGTCCGAGTTCGAGAAGCTATACGATCGGTTCCAGATCACAGCCGAAAATTGTGACAACCTGCGGCATCTTGTGGAGCCAGCGCTACACCTTCGTCGCCCAGCGAAGCGCGTAGTTGTCGAAACTGTCGTTGTCGAAAATGGTGAGCGGCGGATCGTAAAGAAGGAGGAGCAAGATGCCAAATTGGTCTGAGCTGATAAAGGAAATTGGCCAACTCGGAAGCCCCTTTGACGTCCTTCGGCGCAAGTACATTAGCGACCTCTCAAAGTACACCAAGCGGAATGTCATCTGCTACTACAGCGGCTGGCTTCAGAAGCCTGAGTTGGGGGCCGCCGTAGCCGTCAACGACACCGACAAGAACGGCCTGATGACAACGATAAATGGGCTCGATACTTCGAAGGGCCTCGACCTTATCTTGCACACGCCTGGCGGCGATACGGCAGCGACCGAATCAATAGTTGACTACCTCTGGAGCAAGTTCGCTGGCAATGTTCGTTGCTTTGTTCCGCAGATGGCCATGTCTGCTGGAACGATGATCGCTTGCTCTGCCCGCGAGATTTGGATGGGAAAACAATCGTCTCTTGGGCCAATCGACCCACAATTCGGAGGCATCCCCGCTCACGGTGTGCTGGAGGAGTTCAAGCGTGCCTACGATGACGTCGTGAACGATCCTCGCACCATACCGGTCTGGCAACCCATCATCGCGAAATACAACCCGGCGTTCTTGGGTGAGTGTGAAAAGGCAATCACTTGGTCAACGTCCTTAGTTGATGGTTGGCTCAAGCGAAATATGCTGGCTGCGGAGCAGAGCAGAGATGTGATCGTTGAGAACATCATCCGTGAGCTGGGCGACCACTCGGTAAGCCTCGCCCACAATCGCCATTTATCGGCCGCAAAATGCAAGGAGATTGGGCTAAAGGTGCACGATCTCGAATCCGACCAGAAGCTGCAAGACAAGGTTCTCTCGGTCCACCATATCTACTTCCACACCCTTTCCAGCACTTCGGCATTTAAGATCATCGAGAACCAAAATGGAATGGCGTTCATCCTCCAAGCCCAGCAAGTTCTCATGGCGTCGCCTCAAATGCAGCGGCATGCCAACGGTCAGCCGCGACTTCAAAGTCCAATCCCAAATCCAGATGACGAGGCGACGGAAGGCTAACCCGGCAGTCAACCAGACCCGCGAAATAGTGCTTTTTCCTTCGGCTTGGCGTCAGTGGCGCGGGCTGGTTACTTGATACGTTAGGGTTCACGGTATGAAAAAGCCACCCAAAGCAGTTGTCGTGAAAGAACGTACTGTTCATACCTATTCAGAACTTTGGCATGCCTCTGACTGTGTTCTTGAAAGGGGCGTAGAGGAACCTAAGGGCTCGACATGGCAGTTCTTATCTAGCGTGATTCTCACGGCCTTCTCATTTGAGGCATACCTTAATCACGTCGGCCCAGTAGTGTTTGAGTGCTGGCCCGAATTAGAGAGGCTCTCTCCTTGGGGAAAACTTGAACTGATCTGTGAAACTCTGAAGGTGGATTTCCCAGAAGGGCAAGGAAAGCGGCCTCTCCAAACAGTTATTAAACTACTTAGTTTCAGAAATACCATGGCACATGGCCGCAGCCAAGAACTGAGGCCAAAGCAGGTGTTGAGAGATATTAATGATGGGCTAGACAACTTCCTTGGTGAGATACCTCTAACTGATTGGGAGCGCCTAATAAAAGACTCAACGTTTGTCAATCAGGTTAGAGAAGATGTGAAAGCGGTGCTTGAGAAAATTCATTCGGCACGCCCCGAGCCGAAAGAACTGCTTTTTTCTTTTGGGCATGGTGTGCACAGTGCAGAGCTTACCCAGCCCTAACAACTCGTTCAAGTCGCGCCCTTCGGGCGCTGGGACGCACGCAAGCGCGCGCCCCTTAACTCAGGCGTTAGCCCCAATTGTTGCAGTGCAACCCACAGCATGAACCTAGAACAATTTGCAACTGAGTGGATAAAAGATATAGATGCACTGAGTGATGACTCCGAACTCCCGAGGACAGAGTCGTTCCTGACAGATCTGTGGCTAAAAGGGAGCCACGAACAGCTATGGGAGTTCATCTGCCATACATCTGAAAGAGATCTATCAGAAAGAGTCGCAAGCTACCTGGCTGCTGGTCCATTAGAAGACCTACTTGCAAGCGCAGGGCCTGAGTTTATTGATCGCGTTGAGGCGCTTGCATCAAAGAGCAGTAAATTCAAATATCTGCTTCAAGGCGTTTGGAGAAATGAAATAGAGGAAGGTGTTTGGCAGCGCATACAATCAATCCTCGGCAAGGGCTAACAATGCGCTCAACTGCCGCTCACTTCGTTCACTGGACGGCCAAAAGCTGCGCTTTTGGCCGTCCGTTAGCTTAATCGTTAGACCGCCCATGCGAAACACGTTGGAGCCGTGCTGAACGGTGTAAACCCTAATCTCAACGGAGTGATGACATGACAAAGATTGCAAAGAACACGATCTGCCTTTGGTACGATGACGACGCCGAGGACGCCGCGCGATTTTACGCCGAGACATTTCCCGACTCGTCGGTCGGCGCGGTGCATCGCGCACCTGGGGATTATCCATCGGGAAAAGAAGGGGACGTATTGACTGTCGAGTTCACCGTGCTGGGCGTTGCATGCCTCGGGCTTAACGGCGGACCCGCGTTCAAGCACAACGAAGCGTTCTCGTTTCAGGTTGCGACCGAAGACCAAAGCGAAACGGATCGCTACTGGAACGCGATCATCGGCAACGGCGGTCAGGAGAGCGAGTGCGGCTGGTGCAAGGACAAGTGGGGCATCTCTTGGCAGATTGCGCCGATCGCCCTAACGAAAGCATTCACCAGTCCCGACCGCGTAGCCGCCAAACGGGCGTTCGATGCGATGATGACGATGAGGAAAATCGACATTGCCGCGATCGAGGCGGCCTTTCGCGGTTGAGATGTGGGCGGTCTAACAATTCATTCAAGCCGACGCCGCTTCGCGGTGCGGCTTAATTCAGGCGTTAGACATCTTGGAAGAAAACCATGCTGAACCACGAACCGTATTTGAGATGCAACATGTGGCACCGGGACTCCACGAAGAGGCTGGCGTTGGTCACGCTTGTTTGGGCTCTCTCTTCCCTAGTAGCTACAAATGCTAATAGCAAGTGTATGGACAAGAAGAAGTACGATGAACTTCCAGCCCAGTGGGTAAGTATTAGGCCGCCGAACAGTAGCCTTGCCGCCGAGCGGCTATGGCCACCAGAGGGTCAGGAAGTTCTCTTCTACTTCGATGAGCCGAGAATGAGCGGGCCTGAGAAAGGCCAGTTCACGCGGTTCCGGTTTGGATATGTCAGCACTGGCACTTGTAACGCGATGCTGACAGGTCGGCACCTGAACATCATCTTTCCGTTGTTCCAACTGGCTTCATATGAGCCTACGCACTGGATGCCACTCACCTATATCAAGTAGGCACATCGCAAAGACGCCTGACCGCTCCGTCAAGGGGGCTGGCCCACGGCCAGCCTGCAAACAGCGCCAAAAACCTACCTTCTGGAAAGTTTTGCACGCTGATTTACAGGCTGGGAGTACCTCCCGGAAAGCGATGGGTGATTGACTGCAAAGCCCACATCGTTCTTGAGCTGTTGCCGTTCTCCTTTCAGCGTGCGGGATAGATTGCTCAACCAACTGCCACTTGTCGAATTACCTCGCGAATTCTGCCCAGCAGCGTCCAGGCTGATCTGGGCCAGTTGTTACAGGCTGATTTACAGCGAGGTAAACCTGTCACTTGTTGAACAAATTTTGTTGCGGTGCACTATATTGAAGGAGTCTTGACCAGGCAGGGATCCACCAAATGGCCGAGTACTGCCAGTCCATCCACACCGATCAACCGATCCATACCCATCGGTTCGATGGCTTCTGCCCAAAGTTTGACCGCTCACCAACGTCGCGCAGTATGTCAACCGGTACCGACAGATACTGCTGGATAGGGCGCCAGTGGTGCTATTCGCCTGGAATTGGCGATTCACCCGCCAGTGAAACGCCTGACAGCAAACCACATTGCTATTCATCAGGTATGAATCGACAACCGGTGAACCGCCACTTGCCCGCATCGGATCATTGGCATTACCTGTCCCATGTAAAAACGGAGCCAATATCCGCCCCTTGTTGCGACGTAACATGCCAATAGCAATGTTCAACAAGTGACAGGATTACTTTGCAGACATGACTTAGTTACCTCGTTGTACGCCTAAGGATTACATGAAAACGTC
This sequence comes from Chitinivorax sp. B, assembly GCF_005503445.1. NCBI lineage: Bacteria > Pseudomonadati > Pseudomonadota > Betaproteobacteria > Chitinivorax > Chitinivorax sp. B. The sequence continues at coordinate 207,746 of NZ_SCOH01000004.1, forward strand.
ACTTCAAATTCATATTGCCTGTCAACAATAAAACCAGAAGCATCGCCAATAACCACTTGATCAACAAGGAGGTATTAGCATGATCAACATCTCATCTGGCATCGTTCAACTAAGTGAATACAAGGTGGAGAAAGGCCAGAGTTCCGTTTCCGGCCTTTCATCAGGCGCATTCATGACGGTGCAGTTGCACCTCGCTCATTCTGAGAGCTTTTGTGGAGCCGGTATCGTGGCGGGCGGGCCATATCGGGGAGTCGAAACATTTCGGCATTCCGCCGCATTGGCAGAAGATGCATACGAGTTGAACGCCTTGCAACTTTGCATGTCACCACTGACACCGGCACAGGCACCCAGTGCTCAGCATTCTGTAAAACTGGCACAAGAGGCGGAACGTGACAAAATGATCGCCCCCTTGAGCAACCTGGCACGCCAGCGTGTTTACATCTTCACCGGCAGTTGCGATAACGTTGTGAAATCGTCCGTTGTGGTACAGACACGACAGATGTATAGATTACTAGGTGTACCTGACGCGCAAATCGCCTACTTTGACGATGTGCCCGCTGGACATTCCTTGATCACCGACAATCCCGAAGATTCAGCCTTAGCTGCCAATTTGCCACCTTACCTCAATAACGGTGGCTTCATGCAATCCCATCAAATCCTGAGGCATCTCTACCCTGATTTGGTAAAACCCGCCGAGCAATTAAGCGGCAAATTGCTGCGATTTGACCAAACCGAGTTCTTCGGAGATCAAGCTGCAGCCAGCATGAGCCGATTTGGCTATGTTTATGTACCACAGTCGGTGGCGGATGGCGCCACGGCTCGCGTCCATATTGCATTGCATGGCTGCAAGCAAGGCTATCAATATGTGAATTTTGTACTCGGCCAAGCAAACGTTGCCAATCAGCCACCCTATGGCAACCGGTATATCACCACCACAGGTTACACCACGATCGCCGACACCAATAACCTGATCATACTGTTCCCACAGGCGCAGGGGTCTGATAGCGATGCAGCACAAAACCCAGACGGCTGCTGGGACTGGTGGGGGTATACCAGCCCAGATCCGCAATATCCGGACTATTACTCACGCAACGCCGTACAAATCCGCGCCATTCATGCCATGCTCCGCCGCTTGGGCGGTTAATTCACACAAAGGAAATCTCATGCTGGACACCTCTTCGCCCCTGATTAACCGCAAAAACTCTGTACTGGGCAACACCAGTACCCGGGCCTTTCATAATCTAAGCGCTACACTGAGCCTACTGCCGTTCAGCATGAACCCTGACATCTGGATTGGCTTGTCAGGCTTACAGCAAGCCACTGTTCAAAAGCTGGTACTTCAACAACAAGATTGGCTTAACAACTGGCACGACTGGTGGCATTCCACATTGCAATTAAGTAAGGCCAACACCACCTCCAAACTGTTTGAGCAGGGGTTCAACCTGACTGCCCGTATGGTACAGATCTGGGGTGATCAGGTCGTCGACATGGCTGAGCTTCAAGAAAATTTCGAAGTCAATTATGGTTATTGGGCTAGCCAATATCTACCGCACAATGCCCAACCAACCACTCCGCCATTCACACAAACCCTTTTACCCAGTAATGCCAGCAAGACAAAGCGTAAAGAGAGCGAAACAGCACAGGTAGCGTGATTGTTTGTAACAGCTCGATTACATCCAGGGCGGGATCAAACTTGCCAATCGCATTTATGTGTATGATTTGGCATATTTAATTAGTCAATTCTCGTGCAAGGAATACGCACTTTGACAATCACAGGAACGCAGCGGGCATAAAACCACTCGTGATTTCGCGCATTTTCCCAATTTGACGTTTCGTTCCCCGCCCAGCTTTTATGTCATATGAAAGTTCGATCCCGCCCGGCAATACTACCCAAGCCAACACTATGGTAGACCTGGGTGCCTTTGGGGGTGATGCGCAGCAGCGGGTCATCACGGTGCGCCACAGCGGGGTTTGGTATTGCCCGGTTGGGTAGCCGGCAATGATATCGTCACTCAGATACTGGTCATCCTGACTGCCGGCGCCATCGCTGCGGCCGATGCGCTTGCCGTCGGCATCGTAACGGTAGCGGCCCAGTAGCGTACCGGCGGCGCTATCCAGATTGATTTGGGTCAGTTGTTGCTGGCTGTTGTACTGGAAGGCGTGTTTGACATTGCCGACCGTCTTCAGGGTCAGGTTGCCGTTCGCGGTTGTATTGGTAGCTGGCCAGTACTTCGCCGCTGGCGGCAGTTATCCGCCGAAATCAACCACTCTGACCCCTACGATTAGGATTAGGGTAGTAAGCCGGAACCGCCGAATATGCTGTGCTCTACATATTCTGGGGTTCCGGCTTACTACCCCAGATTGGAACGACAGTTATGCCCCCACTGCGACACCTCTCGCCGAGAGCAAGGTCTAGGGTGGATGGCTAATTGGTCGAGTAGCCATCCACCCTCAGGCTACTCGACCAGGTAGTGCGTGCTTCCGGCACGCTCAAAGTGGCAGATTACTTATTAATTTGCCACTGCGCACTGTGCCAGCCAGACTCAATTGACCCTGCCTTGGCACTTCCCGTTTCCACGTGAATGTATTGATCCGGTTTCCATCTGTTTTGCAGGCGAAACCAGCCATCGCCAGTCTGAATCAGTTTCCACTGGGCGCTGAACCAGCCTGTGCTAATGGGCGAACTATTGAGTGAGCCAGTCTCAATGTTCAAATATTTATTGCTGAATTTTTCTTTTATCCTGATAAAGCCTTCACCTGAATCTTCCAGGGTAAACTGGCTGTTTCCGTTTACTGTTAAAGGCTGAGTAGCATCTTCCCAGCGATTCTGAAAAGAATCTGCCATTGCAGAGGTTGACAGCAAAGTGAAAAGGGCTGCCAAAAGCGTTTTTTGAGAGCTGTGCTGCATTACTACTCCTTAATCCCCGTATTAAATATTGACGGTAACATTGATATTTAGTCCGTTCGCACTACTAATTGATATAAATTTGGTCTATTCCGGAAAATAGTACTTCTATTTTGAATTGATTGCGGGAGACGATATAGATCGTCGCATTATAAGAGAAATTACCTAGCGTGAAAACGTTTTTATGCTGGGTAATGTGCGGACTTGTTAGAATCAGTATCAAACAGTGCCCAAGACTTTCCAGGTAACAGCGTGCAATAGTTTCCAGTAGATCAGCGGGTTTCGGCCCCTTTTCTACGCTGCTTGAAACGAAAGGAGTCATTCCCTGTTTCCAGGATTTCACAATCAAGCAGCGCCGTTGTCATCTTGGCGTCGCCAAATACACTTACCCACTCACCAAACGACAGATTGGTGGTCACGATCAAACTGGTCTTCTCATACAACTGGCTGATGAGGTGGAATAGCACCGCCCCACCCGATGACGGAAGGAGGCGGGGTGTTCAGATGTTTGCGTACAGTGGGGCGCGAGAGACTCAGGCTGCGGGCAATCGCACTGATTGATTCGTGACCGACGAAATAACGCCGGCGGATTTCGGCAATGATGTCCATGGATAACATCCCAAATAACTCCGGCAACAAAACCGGATGGTTGCACACCCCAAGGTGGAAACTTTTGTACGCTGTTTAGGCATCTCTGCACGAATCCAGTTTTCGGTAAACTAGCAGCGTCCCGCCTTTCGAGAGAGCCCTGCCATGCAAGCATCGGGTCAACTGAGTTTCAGCGACATCGAGTACGCTGGCAAAAAGAAAAAGACACGGCGTGAGCTGTTTCTGACCCGACTGGATGCACTGCTGCCCTGGCCTCA